>CAJOJV010000004.1 GCA_905234995.1 uncultured Eubacterium sp.
GCCGTCAATGCCGAGCGTTTCGTTAAAGCTTTTAGCAACGTTAACGGCGTCCTGACCCGTCATAGCGTCGATTACGAGAAGGATTTCATTCGGATGCACGGTGCTTCTGATATTCTGGAGCTCAAGCATCAGCTCCTCATCAATATGCAAACGACCTGCAGTATCAAGGAATACGTAATCATTGCCGTGGTCCTTGGCGTATTTGATTGCCTCCTCTGCGATATGAACAGGATTTTCGGTGCCCATTTCAAAAACGGGAACGCCCACCTGCTCGCCGACAACCTGCAGCTGCTTAATAGCCGCGGGACGGTAAATATCGCAGGCAACGAGAAGCGGCCTGTGCCCCTCGTTTTTCAGCTTAAGGGCAAGCTTTGCGCTGTGGGTTGTTTTACCCGAGCCCTGAAGACCGCACATCATCACAACCGTTGGCGGATGATTTGCAATTGCAAGACGGCTTTCATTGCCACCCATAAGAGCTGTAAGCATTAACGATTTTGATAACCATCTGCCCCGGGGTTAAGGATTCCATAACATCCTCGCCCACGGCACGGTCGGTTACCGTTTTAGTGAAGTCCTTTGCAACCTTATAGTTAACATCGGCTTCAAGCAGCGCAAGGCGAACCTCGCGCATTGCCTCTTTTACATCTGCCTCGGTTAATTTACCTTTGGCACGAAGCTTTTTAAAGGAATTTTCAAGCCTTTCCGAAAGACCTTCAAATGCCAAAGCAATCACCTTCTTTTTAAGTGGTCAGTTACCAGTGGTTAGTGGTCAGTTATTGGGCGGGACACCCGCACCCGACTATAATATCAAAGCTGAGAAAGATAATCGGCGGTGGATTTGATTTTAGTTACGCTGTCGTTTATCTCACGGGAGAGGCTGTGGGCAAGATTGTACTCATTAATAACCTCAGCGCACTCCTTTATATCATCAAGCCCTTTTTTCATATCAGTAAAGCGCTTGGCAAGGCCGAGCCTCTGCTCCATTTCAAAAAGCTGATTTTCAGCCCTTTTGATTGCATCACGCACGCCCTGGCGGGTGATACCTTCATTCTCTGCAATTTCGGAAAGGGACAAATCCTCATCATAATAATAGATAAGAAAATCGTGCTGCTTTTTGGTGAGCATTTCGCCATAAAAATCAAGCAAAAAAGAAATCTCTAAATTCTTAGCCATTATTATCCTCCTTTCAAAAACTGCAAATTCACTGTAAAGGCTTTAATCTTTACAGCAAGAGATATTATACATAAGAGGGGTGGCAAAGTCAAGCATAAAAAACATAATTTTTTAAAGAAAATTTTGACGAAAAAGGTTGACACAAAATGTGCGATTTTGACACAAAAAATACCCAAAATATTGAAAAAAAATTACAAAACAGATTTTTTGTTGACTTACGCCGCATATAAATTGTATAATATAATTAATCATAATATTGATTAAAAATTTTTAGAAAGGAGTTTTGATATTATGAAGAAAATTATAAGTGTAGTATTAGCAGTTATGATGCTTCTTTCCTGCTTTGCTGGCTTAAGCTTTAATGCTTTTGCAGCAGACCCGCCCGAAAACGGCTGGTATCTGGATGGCGATATCTGGTATTATTACGAAGACGGCAACCCTGTTGAAGATGACTGGCGTTACATTAACGGAGCATGGTACTTCTTTGACTATGACGGCTGGATGGCATGTAACGACTGGTGGAATATCGACGACGCTTACTATGCATTCGGCAGTGACGGCAAAATGCTCAAGGGCGGCTGGGTAAGCCTTACCTATACCTATTCTGACGACGAAAGCTATACAGAGTGGTTCTACGCTGCTAACAACGGCAAGCTCTTTGAGGGCTGGAAGTCAATCGGTGGCAAGTGGTATTATCTTGATCCCTATATGTAT
Organism: uncultured Eubacterium sp.; assembly: GCA_905234995.1. Lineage (GTDB taxonomy): Bacteria > Bacillota > Clostridia > Oscillospirales > Acutalibacteraceae > Eubacterium_R. The sequence goes on from CAJOJV010000004.1 coordinate 1,888, forward strand.
GTAGGCATTTGCGAAATCAACGATAAAGGCTACTGCTTTAACGAAAGCGGCGCTATGATTACCGGTTGGTACAAGATTGACAGCAGCAGCATGATGCCGATGAGCGACGACTTTAGCACAATGAGCATCTTTACCGCATACAAGTCTTACTACAGTAGCGGCTGGGTATATGCTAACGGCCAGGGCGAACTTCAGACAGGCTGGAAGCAGATTAACAAAGTTTGGTACTACTTTGACGAAGACAGCTACATGATGCGCGTAGGCGAAGTCGAGATTGGAGATGACACATATTACTTCAATCAGGACGGCGCTTGGGTAAAGAACGGCTGGTGCGAATACTATGGCACCTGGTGCTACATCAAGAACAATGTGGCACAGGACGGCTGGCAGTACATTAACAAGAAGTGGTATTTCTTTGACGACACCAGAATGGTTTACGGCGGATACAGAATTGAAGGCGTGGACTATTTCTTTGATTCAACCGGCGCTTGGGTTAAGAATCCCGCAAACGGCTGGAACAGCATTTCCGTAACAGCGACATACCCCGGAATGGATCAGGAAATTACCAAGACAGGTTGGTTCTACATTCAGAACGGTAAGCTTACAACCGACTGGAAAAAGATTGGCGGTAAGTGGTACTATTTCACAGGCGAAGATGAATACAGCTTACGCGGTTACGAGGTTGAAGAAGAAGCATACACCGGTATGGTTGGCCTTATGGAATACAGCACAACAGTTGAGTCCAACGGCAAGTTCTATGCTCTTGACAAGAGCGGTGCTATGATTACCAAGACCGGCTGGAACAAGCTTGAGGCTCCTGATTACTATAAGACTATTTACGGCGACGAGGCTGTAGCATGGGTTTATGTTAAGAACACAGCAGGCGAGCTTCAGACAGGCTGGAAGTCAATCGGCGGCAAGTGGTATTACTTTGCAAACTACAACGCAAGAATGGTTGCTAACGATGTTTACAAAGTTGACGGCAAGTACTATGCATTTGACAAGAGCGGTGCTTTAGTTACCAAGGCAGGCTGGTTTGCAGTTACAGAAACCTACTATTCCAGCTACGGCTCACACACCTACACCCGCTGGTATTATCTGAATGCAGACGGCACCTGCTACAGAGGCTGGAAGCAGACAGGCGGCAAGTGGTATTATCTCAACGATTTATATAAATACGACTCGCCTTATATGTTCGCAGGTTGGTATACCATTGACGGCACAGAATACTATTTTGATTATGAAACAGGCGCTTTGATTGACCCTGAAGCACCGGTTATTGATAACTAAATCAATAAGCATATAAAAAGAACGGCAGGAGCAATCCTGCCGTTTATTTTTTTTACATAGCGAGTATGGGAAAGCCCAACCGAAACTATTAATTATGCATTTTTATTTTAGCGTTACAACGGTTACGCCCGTGTCCCCTTCGCCGAGAGCACCGAGGCGGAATTGTGATACATTAGGATGATGGCGCAATTCCTGCGTTACTGCGTTGCGCAGTGCGCCTGTTCCCTTACCGTGGATTATGCGTATCTCGGGAATATTGCCGAGCACACATTTATCAATAAACAGGTTAAGGGCGGAGAGCGCCTCGTCAACCGTTTGTCCTCTCAAATCAAGCTCTGTTCTGAAATCCTCATCCGCGCGGGAGGAGGTGCGGTAAACGGAGCGCAAGGTCTGCTTAGGAGCAGGCTTTTTCTTTTTATCAAGTAGCATTAAATCGCCCATTTTTACACGGGTTTTAAGCATACCGCTTTGAACGAGCACCTTATCCTTGCCTACCTCGAGCACCTCGCCCTCGCCGATATTGCGGATAACAACCGCGTCCCCTGCCTCAACAGCGCGAGGCAGTTTATAATCATCGTCCCAGTTATCGGCAAGCTCCTGCGGATTAACAATATCCTGCATTTCACCGAGGCGGTTTTTGATTTCGCGCCTTGTTTTTCTGGCGGCTTCTGCGGCGGAGGAGGAATCCTGTGCCTCTTTTTTTATCTGCTCCAGCTTCAGCAAAAATTCAGCACTCTGGCGCTTTGCGTCGTTTATAATACGCTCCGCCTCATGCTTTGCCTTTTCAAGCTCATTTGCCTTGAGCTGATTGATTTTATCCTTTTCCGACTGAGCGCGGCTGCGCATTTTATTTGCCTGCTCGGTCGCCTTTTCAGCGCGTTCCTTTTCCTTTTCAAGCTCACGCCTGGTGGACTCCAGCTTTTCGAGCACGGCTTCAAAGGAGCGATTTTCCGTGCCGACCATTTTTCTGGCGTTATCCACAACGCCGCGCTCCATTCCAAGCCTTTCGGAAATGGCAAAGGCATTTGAGCGCCCGGGAACGCCAATTAAAAGATTATAAGTGGGGCTCAAAGTTTCAACGTCAAATTCGCAGGAGCCGTTTGAAACGCCCTGTGTTTCAAGCGCATATGCCTTAAGCTCTGCATAATGCGTTGTGGCGGCGATTTTTGCGCCCTTGCTGCGCAAATCCTCAATGATTGAAACGGCAAGCGCAGCGCCCTCAATCGGGTCCGTGCCCGCGCCAAGCTCATCAATGAGCACAAGAGTGTTTTCATCCGCCTCTTTCATAATCTGAATTATATTAACCATATGCGCGGAAAAGGTTGAAAGGCTTTGCTGAATGCTTTGCTCATCACCAACGTCAACGAGCACCTTATCAAAAATGGCAATTTCAGAGCGATCCGCTGCAGGGATCAAAAGTCCGCACATAGCCATAAGGCACATAATGCCGAGGGTTTTAATTGCAACGGTTTTACCGCCCGTGTTCGGTCCCGTGATAACCAAGGTGTCAAAATCCGAGCCAAGGCGGATGTTAGTCGGCACAACGGTTTTGGCATCAAGCAGCGGATGCCGCGCCTTTTTAAGATTAATTCTGCCCTCGTTATTAAGCAAGGGCTTTGTTGCCTTTTGCTTATATGCAAGCTGTGCCTTGGCAAAGATGAGATTGAGCATTACCGCGCTTTCGTAAGAGCTTTTAATGCCATCGGCAAAGCTGCCCGCTTCAACGGAAAGCTCAAATAAAATCCTGCGGATTTCCTCTCTTTCCCTGCTCTCAAGCACCTTGATTTCATTATTCGCGTCTACAACCGAAACGGGCTCTATAAACACGGTTGCGCCTGACGACGAGGTATCGTGCACCAGACCCTGAACGTTTGAACGGTTTTCAGCCTTTACGGGCACAACATACCTGCCGCCCCTCTGGGTAATAATAGCCTCCTGCAGATATTTCTGATAATGGGCGCTATGTATAATACCCTCAAGCTTTTCACGGATTGAATTTGATTTTGCACGGATTTTGCGGCGGATTTCAAAAAGCTCGTCCGAGGCTCTGTCCGAAATCTCCTCCTCCGATATAATTACATTAAAGATTTTATCCTCAAGATATTTATTTACGGTAATGTTTTCAAAGAAAAAATCAAGCCCTGTTTTTGAGTCTGAAAAATGCCCATACCATTCATAAAGAGAGCGAATTGCCCGCAGCGTTGAGCCGATACGCAACAGCTCTGCCATATTAAGCTCGCCGCCTGCCGCTGCTCTGTGAAGCGGGTTATTAACATTTTTCAGCCCCGAAAAGGAGGGCGCACCGAAACGGGCAAGCAGTGAAAATGCCGCCTCCGTCTGCTCAAGCAAAAGCTGCGCCTCAGCCAAATCCGTGGTGGGAGTTAAGCCGAGCGCAAGCTCCTTGGCATCATCGCAGGTTGCTTCATTTGCAAGCATATCGAGCACGATATTAAGTTCGAGTGCTTCATAATTTTTGTTCATCGTTTTATCCTTTTAGGCTTTTGTAAAACTCAAGGGCTGAAAAGCTGCGCTGAGTTACCGAAAGCGTATATTTTTCCGCAAGAGCTGAAAGCAGCTCAAGGTTATTACTGCTTAAATTAAAAGAGAAAATCCTTGTCGGCTCAGTCAGACAAATAAAACGGATTGCGGTTATAACCGTTTTCGGCACGGGAACGGCGCCTGCTTTGGGGCAATTTTCGCAATAAATTTTGCCCTCCAGCGTATCAAAATACATTAGCTCGGTTTCATAAGTGCCGCAGTTTGCACACGCAAGAACGGACGGCATATAACCGCCGAGGCAATCCGCGCGAAATTCAAACACAGCCTTAATCAAGGCGTGCTCCTTTTCACCCTTGCAAAGGAGATGGAGCGAATTAAGCGTGAGGCGCAAAAGCTCCTCGCAGGGTTGCTCCTCTGCGCCCATTTCAAACGCAAGCTGGGCAAAATACTGAGCAAGCGTTAGCGTTTCAATATTGCGCCTTAAATCAAAAAACACCTCAATCGGTGAGGCATCATCAACAACAAAGGCATCGCGGGTGCGATAAAGATTAACATTGCTGTAAGCAAAAAGCGAGGTGGCGGAAGCCATTCTGCTTTTCACTTGCTTGGCGCGGCGCACGAACGCCTTAACGATGCCGTAATCAGCAGTAAGAAGAGTAACCAGACGGTCACTCTCCCCCGTTGTCTGCTCTTTTATCACAAGCCCCTTGGTTGTAATTCTCATAACTGCGAAGCACATCCGAGGCGTTAGTTTCAAACGCCCCCTGCCTTTCCTGTTCCTTATACTTAAGATAATCGGCAATGCTGCCCGTCTGTGCAAACTGCCACCAATAATCCTTCATAAAAATCACCCTGATATTAATTTATCCTATGCGGTGATTTTCATTTATGCCATATTAATCCAAGCCGAAATTGCGTATTAAGCCCTCGCGATTTCGCCAATCCTCCTTAACCTTAACCCAGGTGTGGAGATTAACCTTTATATCAAAAAAGCTTTCCAGATCCTGCCTTGCAAAGGTGGAGATTTTTTTAAGCATTGCGCCGCCCTTGCCGATAATCATACCCTTATGGGTTTCACGCTCGCAATAAATAATTGCTTCAATATCAAGGATTTCCTTATCCTCACGCTCGCTCATTTTTTCAATTGAAACGGCAATGCCGTGCGGCACCTCCTTATCCATCAGGCGGAGGATTTTTTCGCGAATAATCTCTGCGGCAAGCACGCGCTCCGGCTGGTCGGTTAAAGTGTCGTCAGGGAAAAAGTGCACGCTTTCAAAGCTGAGCGCCTTCATCTCGTCAATCAGCTCATCAAGCCCGCTTCCCGTCTGCGCCGAAACGGGCACGACCGCCGCGAAATCATAAAACTTCGTTAAATATAAAATCCGCTCAAGGATTTCCTTTTTATCCTTAACGGTATCCGTTTTATTAATTGCCAGAATTACGGGCAGCTTTTCCTGCTTAAACTTTTTAATAAGCTCAAGCTCCTTTTCCTCAAGCTCGCCCTTCGGCTCAACGACGAAAAGCACTGCATCCGTGCCGCCGATAGTATCCCCGACGGCTTCGTTCATATGCTCGCCGAGCTTGTTATGCGGCTTATGAAAGCCGGGCGTATCCGTGAAAACGAGCTGTGTTTCATCAAGCGTTAAAACGCCCATTATCTTGGTGCGGGTGGTTTGCGGCTTAGAGGAAACGATTGCAATTTTTGCGCCGAGCAGCTTATTAAGAATTGAGGATTTGCCGACATTCGGCTTGCCCACGATGGCAATAAAAGCGGTTTTACTCATTATTCATCACCCATATAATAGCTGTTATCGCGCTTCCAGCCGATCTGCGTTAACACGGTTTCTTCCTTTTCGCGCATATGAACCTCTTCAATGCCGCCGTTTTCATGGTCATAACCAAGCAGGTGAAGCATTGAATGAACGGTTAAAAAGCCGATTTCGCGCTGAAGCGGGTGATTATAAAGCTCTGCCTGCTCAACCGCCTTTTCCATGGAAATAACTATATCGCCGAGCAGCTTTGCGCCCGTGTCGTGATTAATGTCATACACTCCGTTCTCGCCGAGCGGGAAGGAAAGCACGTCCGTTTCCTTATCAATATTTCTGAATTCTCTGTTAAGCTCCCTTATCTGCTGATTATCAACGAAGCGCACGGAAACCTCTGCAGAGCCCTCAAAGCCCTCCAATTCAAGCACTGCGTGGCAGCAGCGGCGAATAAGAAGCCTTATCCCCGTCGGAACCTTAACAACCTTTTGATCATTTGAAATAACAACCTTTACGGAATCCATTTAGTAATTACCTCTATTTATCTTTATCGTTTTCAAACTTTTCGTAAGCCTTAATTATCTCCTGAACGATACGGTGGCGCACGACGTCCTTTTCGGTAAACTTGCAAATCTCAATACCGTCAATATTTTTGAGAATGCGGATAACCTTTTTAAGACCCGATTTTTTACCAGTGGGCAAATCAATCTGAGTTATATCGCCCGTTACAACCATTTTTGAACGGAAGCCGAGGCGGGTTAAAAACATTTTCATCTGCTCGGGCGTGGTGTTTTGCGCCTCGTCAAGAATAATGAAGCTGTCATCAAGAGTTCTGCCGCGCATATAGGCAAGCGGAGCAACCTCAATTGCGCCGCGCTCCTGATAACGCTGAAAGTTTTCTGCGCCGAGCATTTCAAAAAGCGCATCATAAAGCGGACGAAGATAAGGGTCAACCTTGCTCTGCAAATCGCCGGGAAGGAAGCCGAGCTTCTCCCCTGCTTCAACCGCGGGACGGGTGAGGATAATCTTATTAACCTCCTTTGCCCTGAACGCAGTTACCGCCATGGCAACGGCAAGATAGGTTTTACCCGTGCCGGCAGGACCGATGCCGAAGGTGATCGTGTTTTTATCAATCGCCTCGCAATACTTTTTCTGCCCAAGGGTTTTGGGCTTAATCGGTCTGCCCTTTGCGGTTATGCAGATTGAATCCGTAGCCATCGTTGCAAGCTTGCCCTCGTTGCCCTCTTTAACAAGGGACAGCACGTAGCGGATATTCTGGTCCGACAGGGTTTCGCCCTTATTAATCAGCACAAGAAGGCTGTTGAGCGCGCGCACTGCGAGAGAAACGTTTTCCGCCTTGCCGACAACCTTCAAATCGCTTCCCCTGCTGATAACGGAAACGTTGAATTCCTTTTCAACGAGCTTTATATTTTCATCAAACGAGCCGAAGAGGCTTACCGCCTGCTCCATAGCATCAAAGCTGATAATTTGTTCTATCATCAAATTAACTCCTGTTAATCGTTATTTTTATGCGTTCAAGCCGCCTGTCAAGCACCTCAAGCACAGTGAATTTCAGGTTTTCATATTCGACGGAAACGCCGCTGCTTTTTTCATCGGGAAGATAGCCGAGCAGATTAATAACGAAACCTGCAAGCGTATCGTAATCCCCCTCCGGAAGCTCAACGCCGAGAGCGTTTGAGGCATCCTCAATATCAACGGTGCCGTAAATAATGAAGGTGTTTTCATCAAGCTGCTGGATTTCAGCCTCCTCATCGTCATACTCATCCTGAATATTGCCGACGATGCTTTCAAGAATATCCTCCATCGTAACGAGGCCTGCCGTGCCGCCGTATTCATCAACCACAATTGCAAGCTGAATTCGGCTTTCCGTCATCTGAGCAAAAAGACGGCCGCAGGAAATCGTTTCGGGAACGAAAAGCGGCTCGCGCAAATAATCCGTTATGCTTTCATCATCGGAGATTTTCGTGCCGATAAATTTAAGCAAATCCTTAACGTAAATTATGCCTATAATATCGTCCAAATCCTCGTGAAAAACGGGTATACGGGAGCAGCCGTTTTCAATGGAAATATTTGCAACCTCCTGAAGCGTTGCGTCATCAGGCGCAGCCTCGATATCCGTGCGGTGAGTCATAATATCCCCTGCGTTAATATCGTCAAATTCGAAGATATTATTAATCATCTTGCGCTGAGAATCCTTAAGCTCGCCGACCTCTTCATCCTCATCAACAAGCTGCTTGATTTCCTCCTCGGTGGAACTCTTTTTAAAGCGTTTTAAAAAACTTGCCATAAAGGCAAAACCCTCCGTTAAATAAAAATATTCAGAAGATATTATATACTCTTTTAAAATATTTGTAAAGAGTCTTGAAATATTCAGTCTAGAATTCTATAATAATTTTATTAAAGCTTTGGAGATTTCAATGAAATTAGAGATTAATGAAACCGACTGCTGGGAATTCCTGAAAAATGACGGAAAGCCCGTGGTCGTTTACGGAATGGGAAACGCCGCGGAAAGAATTATAAAAATTCTGAATGAAAACGGAATTGAGGTTGCCGATATTTTTGCAAGCGACGAGTTTGTGAGGGGGCATTCCTTTCTTGGATACAGGGTGCTGAAATACAGCGAGGTTTGCGAAAAGCACAAGGACTTCAACATCGTGCTTGCATTTGCAACCCGCCTTGAGGATGTGCTTGAGAGAATCAAACGCATTGATTCCGAGCACGGCGTTATTGCGCCCGATATTCCCGTTGCGGGCGGCGGACTGTTTACAAGAGCATATTTTGAGGAAAACAGAGAAAAATTTGAGCTTGTTTTTGACAGGCTTGCCGATGACGAAAGCAGAAGGGTTTACCAAAATGTGCTGAATTTCAAAATCAGTGGTAAAGTCAAATACCTTTACAGCTCGACTGAAGGGAGCAAGGATAGTATCTACCGTGATATTCTGCAGCTTTCAGACAACGAAAGCATCGTTGACGCGGGTGCCTATGACGGCGACACAATCCGAGAGTTTACGCGGTTTTGCGGCAATTCTTACAAGCACATATTTGCCCTTGAGCCCGATGCCAAAAACTTTGCAAAGCTGACAAGAAATACGGAGGGTATGCAAGGTGTTTCCCTTTACAACCTCGGCGCATGGAATAAGCGCGATACGCTGATGTTTTCCAAAAAGGCTGGCAGAAATTCCCGCCTTTCCGGCGAGGGCGTGCCCGTTGAGGTTTGCGATATTGACAGCCTGATTGACGAGGAGATTACCCTTATAAAAATGGACATTGAGGGTGCCGAAATGAAGGCGCTTGAGGGCTGTGAAAAAACCATAAAAAAGTATTCGCCGAAGCTATATATCTGCGCTTACCACAGAAACGAGGATATGTTTGCCCTGCCGCTTATGATTTGGGAATACAATCCGAATTATAAGATATATTTCAGACATTCACCGTATATCCCCGCCTGGGAAAGCAATTTTTACTGCACGATCTGAAAGGAGATAATATGATAGAAAACATTAACAAAATTATTGAGAGGCTGACCGAATGGCAGCCGTACATCAACATCGGGCTCGGCGTTATTATTTTTGCGCTGCTGTTTATTTTCAGAAACGTGATTGCAAAGAGCATTCTTTCCTTTGCGGCAAAAATCTTTTTCCTGAAAAAGCCCGAGCTTAAGGACGGCTTTAAGCAAAGCCTGCTGCGCCCGGTTTCAATATTCATCTGCACTCTGGGCTTATTCATCGGAATTTACATCAATATTCACAAGCCGATTGTTTTAAACTGCTTTAAGATATTCACCATTCTGATTATCTGCTGGTGCATTATCTCATACGTTTCCGAAAACCTGAATGCGTTTTTCAGCGCAAGAGAGGCTGACCCGAGGGTTAATTCCGTTGCGGTGAAATTCATTTCGAACATTCTAAAGGTGCTGACGATTTCAATTGCAATCGTTATGATTGTTTCGGAAATGGGTTATAACATCAATGGGCTGATTACGGGACTCGGAGTCGGCGGACTTGCAATTTCCCTTGCAGCTCAGGATTCGCTGAAAAACCTTATAGCGGGCTTTTTCATTATTTTTGACAAGCCCTTTGACGTTGGCGACCTTATTGAAACGAGCGAGGTTCAGGGCGTTGTTGAAGACATTACAATGCGCTCTACACGCTTAAGGCAGCTTAACGGTAGCCCCGTGACCGTGCCTAACTCAAAGCTTTCCGAGGCTAACATTGCAAACCTTTCCCGCTTTGTTGAAAGGGTTATCAATTTCAAAATCGGACTTGTTTATTCAACTGATGAAAAAACAATTCTTAAGTGCGAGGAAGAACTCAGAGCATTTCTTCTGGCTCAGCCGACTATCAGCGAGCGTAACCTGAGAGTTTGTTTTAACGAATATGCAGACAGCTCCTTAAATATCGAAATCCGTTGCCACACAAGCACGATAGATTATGAGGATTACAATATGCTGGTTGAAAAAATCAACCTTGAAATCAAGCGTATTGTTGAGAAAAACGGCGCAGAATTTGCTTACCCGACCACAAGCGTTATTATTGAAAAATAGTGATCAGTGACCAGTGACCAGTGGACAGTTAACGGTCGCTGCGCTCCGATTGTATTCGGGCAGGCGCAGAGACCTGCCCCTACAAATTTATGTTATTTTATTTTGTCGCAAAGTGATAAACCAATAACTCCGAATTCCGCATTTCGAATTAAGAAAAGGCAAACCCGCAGAGCTTACGCCCTGCGGGTTTTAAAAATAAGTAAGAAGGAAGTAATGAGGTTTCAAACCTCTTAAATGCTGATTAATTATTCTGCCTCTTCAGCAGCCTCGTCCGAGCCGCCCTTTCTCTTTTCAACGAGAGCCTCAAGCATATCCTTGTGCTCTGCGTCGGTCATTCCGTATTTTTTCATAGGAAGTGCGGAAAGAAGCATACCCGCTGCAATCGGGATTGAAATAAGGAAGAACATTGCTGCTGCATACTTGCCGTTATCAATCTGATAGAAATGCTCTCCCTGAGTAAGTCTGTAATTGATATCGTCAAGGTTTTTGTCAGAGAATTTTACAACTGAATATACAACGCCCTGAATAACTGCAGCGATACCGCCAGAAAGCTTTGTGAGGAAGCTCTGGCCTGAGAAGAATACGCCGTCCGGACGATAGCCCTTATGATATTCCTCATAGTCCACGCAGTCTGCAATCATAATAGACTGCATAACGTTTATACCGCCCATTGAAGCAGAAGCCAAGCCGATGCAGATTGCAGTGATAACAACGCCTGCCCAACCGAGGAGGTTGCCCTTGAAAACAAGATATACAACGAAAATCAACACATACGGAACGGCGCCTGCAACGCTGAAGAAATTATAAATCTTTGTGTTTTCAAATTTCTTAACGAGCATCGGAGTGATTGCCATTGCAGCAAATTGCGGAACGAATACTGCGATGCCTATAATAGCAATCTTAACTATTCTTAAGCCGTTATCAAACTTGAAGGCATTTTCCATCAAGTTATTATCAGTATAGTAATAAAGCATAAGCGGCATTGCAAGAAGCATAAGAAGCTGAAGCGGGCTTCTGAGAACGCCTGAAATAAGAATCTGGCGGAAAGGCAGGCAGCCCCACATAATCTTAAAGTTTTCTACAATGCCTCTCTTATCCTCGGCATCGCCGGGAACGCGCTCGCGCGTTACAAGACCTGCAACCTCAAAAAAGATTGTTGCAACAACGGTTACTACAATAACAGTGAAAATCCACGCAGCCTTTTTAGCCTCGTTATTAGCAACCTGCTGAGTTATTTCGCCTGCTGCAACCATAGCGTCATACTTAGGCGCAAACATTTTTGTGAACGCATCGGGAATAAACGCAATAACCGTGCCTATTCCTCCAACGCCTGCCGCCATACGTGCAAGACCGATAATCTTTGCACGGTCATCCTGGTCCTCCGTCATAAGCGAGGTAATGCCCCAGAGCGGAATATCGCAAACCGTGAACAGCATACCCCAAATAATATACGAAGCTGCAGCCCATGCAATAATGAGAGCCTGACTTGCTCCCGGGTTTGTATAAATCCCGTTAACGAAGCAAAGAATTGTAAACGCCCCGATAATTACTGGGAAGAAAATAAGATAAGGTCTGCACTTACCCCATTTTGTATGCGTTCTGTCAACAATCGTGCCCATCATCGGGTCATTGATTGCATCCCAAATTCTTGCTGCAAAGATAATTGCGCTTACTACACCTGCGGGAATATAAAGCACCGTGCCGAGGTATATGCTTACAAGACCTGCGGCAATAACCTGATAAATAAGGTTTTGACCGAACATTCCGACAAGGTAGCCGAAAAGCTCGCCTTTAGTATAGGTGTTTCTTGAAATTTTAGTTGCTTTTTCGCCCATACTTTTTCTCCTTTGCATTCTACTTTATTTTATTATAAAACATTGCTAAAACAAAAACAATTAATAAAAGCGCCAAAGATTATCCGTCTGTAATGTGAATAATGACCCGACTTTGTTAACAGAATGTTAACACGGCTTAAAATTCAAGCTTAAAGGTTTTGAATTCTATGTAGCTGCTGGGCTGTGATTCATAAAGCACGCCAACGGTTTTATCATCAAGCTTTGCAAGGCAGGAATAGCCAAAGAAGCCGTCGTTAACTACAATATCCCTGAACCAGTCAATATGCGAAAACCTGCCGTTAACGCGCCTGAGCTTGCCGACGGAGATAACGCCGTCCTCCCTGTCGCTCCCGCTCGGGTGTGAGCAGAGCACGTAATCACCGACCTGCAGCACACTTTTCTGGCACTGCGGCGCAAGCAACGCGGTGGGCTTTGCCTTGAGCCAGCTTTTGGCGCCGTTTGCAGAATATGAAACGGGAGTTTTGCCGTATTTCTTCTGAGTGCCGAGTCCGAGCAAGGTGCCGTCAGGCGCTTCAACGAGCTGCCACTCGCCGCTGTTTTCGCAATAGGGATTTCTTATCATTCTGTGCCAGCTTTCGCCGTTATCAATGCTGAAAACGGAGAAGCTCTGCCCTTTTTCGGAATAAAGCGGGATAACGATTCTGCCGTCCTTTGTGGTGATTCCCGTGCCTGCGGTTACGCCGACGTAAGCGCCGTCCGTTTCGGCAAGGAGCATACTCGTGATATCCTTAGGCTCGCTCCAGCTGACGCCGTTATCCGTGCTTTTGAGCATAAAAACGTAGCCGCGCTTGGGCGCCTTAAGCGGAGCGCCGAAGGTTGTTTTTGCGCCGAATTCGTTTTTACCCATCGCGCCGTTGAGATATATGTTGCCCATATACTCTCCCCTGCGGTAAAGCTCGCCAAGGCGGCGAACCGTATAATCCGTGGGGTTTTTATGGTTATCAAGCACGTCGCCGCTTTCAAGAATATAATAAAAATTGCCGTCCCTGTCATAGATGAGTGGGCACATTTCATCGTCGCACATAGCGTATGGAATTTTCTTTTTATCAAGCAGCTGCTGATTGTGCGGACCCTTGCACTCGGGCCAGAAATTGACGAGCATAATAACGTCGCCGTTTGGGGCGACCGCCATACACGGGTCAACGTAAAATGCAGAGGCATAGCTGCTTGCGCTTGCCTTGGTTTCACGCGCGGGAGGAGAGGCAATCGGTCTGACGGCAGTCCAGCTTTTGCCGCCGTCCGCACTGCGCCTGATTGCAAGCTCAATATACCCCCAGCCCTCGCCTGATGAGGCTCTGTCCGCAACGGCAATCAGGGTGCCGTTTGCATTAATGAGGCTCGGCTTGCGAAAGGCAATTCCTCCGTTTTCCGCAGTGCTTTGAGAGGCAAGCTCCTTTGCAAGAAAATCCTCGCTGCTGCCGCAGAAAACAAGAGTTGAGTTTTCCATATCATCAGCTCCAAAATCAATTATAAATATATAATAGCATATTTTAACCGAAAAGGAAATAACTTTAATAAATTTTTAATGCCCTATTGCAAATGAGGCGGAATTAATGTAAAATGTAAGGTGAAAATTTTATTGAAAAGGAGGTTTTTTGTGATGCTTTGGGAACTGAAAAAATGCTGGTACAGAACCTATCAGACGGTTTTTAAGCTGGCTATGAATTTCATGGACTGGTCCGAGCCTCAGCTGCTTGAGGGCAACGGCTCCGTTTTAAGGCTTCCCGAATTCGTTAAGAGCAAGGGCGTTAACAAGGTGCTTGTTGTTACGGATAAGGGCCTTATGGGGCTTGGTCTTCTCAACCCTATGTTTGAAAAGCTGGACGAGGCAGGCGTTGAATACGTCGTTTATGACGAGGTTCAGCCGAACCCGACCATTCCCAACATTGAGGCAGCGCGCGAGCTTTACATAAAGAACGGCTGCCAGGGCTTTATCGCTTTCGGCGGCGGCTCTCCGATGGACTGCGCAAAGGCAGCGGCGGCAAGAGTTGTTAAGCCCAATCAGACCGTGCGCCAGATGCGCGGCTATCTTAAAGTTCATAAAAAATTACCGCCCTTCTTTGCAGTGCCCACCACTGCGGGAACAGGCTCCGAAACTACGGTTGCTGCCGTTGTTTCCGACCCCGAAACGCACGAGAAAAATGCAATCAACGACATCTGTCTTAGACCGAAATATGCAGTGCTTGACCCGGCTCTTACCGTAGGTCTGCCGCCGCACATTACATCAACAACAGGTATGGATGCGCTTACTCACGCTGTTGAGGCTTACATCGGAAGAAGCAACACGAAGCAGACGAGGGAGCAGGCTGAAAAGGCGACGAAGCTTATCTTTGACAACGTTGAGGAGGCTTACAAAAACGGCAAAAACCTTGAGGCAAGGGCGAATATGCTTAAGGGCTCTTACTGGGCAGGCTGTGCGTTTACCCGCGCTTACGTTGGTTACGTTCACGCGATTGCGCATAACCTCGGCGGTCTTTACGGCACGCCGCACGGGCTTGCAAACGCCGTTATTCTGCCCTACGTGCTTGAATGGTATGGCAGCTGCATTTATCCTCAGCTTGCAAAGCTTGCAGATATCGTTGGTATTACGGGCAGCGGCGAGGCTGAAAAGGCAACGAAGTTCATTGCTGAAATCAAGAGAATGAACGCCGATATGAACATTCCTTCAACCTTTGATATGATTAAGGAGGAGGATTTGCCGACGCTGATTTCACGTGCTCTCAAAGAGGGCAACCCCGGATACCCCGTTCCGAAGATTATGAATTATCAGGATATGGAAGGCGTTATCCGCAGCTTTATGGCATAAACTAATACTATTCATACGCAAAGCCCTTGGGAAACCGAGGGCTTATGTATTAATAAGAAACTGATAATATGAACAAGAACGAAAACAAAAAGAAAATCGGCAAAGCGAGGAAAGCGGCATTTATCGTTTTTCTCATAATCCTTGCATTGCTCTTTTTTGCATTTCTTGAGCTTTCAAAGAACACCGTTTTAGGCTGGGTGCTTGCAGCAATTACTTTCTGCGGATATGCTTTTACGGATTTGAAGCTATTAAAGAAAAAGAAGTTTTTCGCACATCTCGGCGTGTTTATTTGCTTTTTAATTGTGCTTGCAGGGATAACGAAATTTACGGCACCGCCATATAAGCGCGTGCCCGCCGTTGACGTTAAGAATCCCGAAGCAACCGAGGTTTTAACTATTGAGCAGGGCGAGCTTACAGGCGTATTTAACGAGGATAAAACTGTTGAGGTTTACGCAGGCATTCCCTATGCCAAGCCTCCCGTGGGCGAATTGCGCTGGAAGGAGCCTCAGGAACCCGACGGATGGGACGGCGTTCTGGTGTGCGACCATTTTGCGCCGATGAGTATGCAGGTCCGAAACAGCGAGCTTATAAATTCCCTGACCTCTATAATCGGCTATCACAATTATAAAATCAGCCTTAAGGATAATTACCGTGAGGCAATGAGCGAGGATTCGCTGTACCTTAACATCTGGAAGCCTGCAGGCAACGTTGAAGACGCGCCCGTGCTGGTTTACATCCACGGCGGTTCACTTGAAACGGGGCAACCCTCCTTCAGCGAATACAGGGGCGAGGATTTGGCAAAAAAAGGCATTATCGTAGTTAACTTTGGCTACAGGCTGAACGTTTTCGGCTATATGGCAAACGAGGAGCTTGCCGCTGAATCCTCCAACGGCACCACGGGAAATTACGGCTTGCTTGACCAAATTCAGGCGCTTAAATGGGTGCAGGAAAACATTGCCGCATTCGGCGGCGACCCTGCGCAGATTACTGTTGCGGGCGAATCCGCAGGCTCCTCAAGCGTTAACGCGCTTTGCGTTTCGCCGCTTGCAAAGGGGCTTTTCAGATATGCGATTGCGGAGAGCAGCGGCATAACGCCCATTGTGCCCTATCACACGTTCAGAAGCCTTGAAGCCGCGATGGAAACGGGCAGCAGCATTATGGATGAATTCGGCTTTGACAATATAGAGGGGATGAGAACTGTTTCCGCGGAAAAGCTTGTTAAAACCGAATTTAAAAACACCGCGATGACCGTTGACGGATACGCTATTACCGAGCAGCCTTATCTGACCTACGAGCGCGGTGCAAATAACGAGCAGGCACTGCTGAACGGCTTTAACTCCCACGAAGCAACCGTGTTTAATCTGTTCAACAAGGTTGAAAAAGAGGATTATTCCGCTATGCTTCAAAGCATTGGAGGCGATTATGCGGCTGAAATTGAGGAAATATATCTTTATGACTGCATTACGGAGGATTATGATTTCCTTGTTGAAGCAGGAGGAGAGGCCAAAAAAACTTATAACTTTATTCTCGGCGGCACCTGGTTTGCATACAGCCATTATCTGTGGAGCAATTATGACGCAAACGAAGGCATCCCTGTTTATCAATACTGTTTTACAAAAAACAACCGTTCGTTGCAGGCAAATCACGCCGGCGAGCTGCCCTACGCTTACGGCAACTTATGGCGGCACGGCTGGCTTTACGACGATGAGGATTACAAGCTTTCCGAAGCTATGCAGAGCTACTGGGTTAACTTTGTTAAAATCGGCGACCCGAACGGAGAGGGACTGCCCGAATGGAAACCGTTTGCCGAGGACAGAAGCAAGGTGCTTGAGCTTGGCGAAAATATTGGAATGACGGATAATATGTATAACGAATTATATCCGATTCTTGATAAATACCAGACCTCTCTTAAATAAAAAAACACTTGCATATTTAAAAATAATGATTTATAATATATGCAATATAAAAACACGAAGACGAAGAAAAGTAGTTTATCCGATTTCTTGCAGAGAGCTGCGCCGAGGCTGGAAGCGCGGCAGAATAAGAAAAGCGAAGTTCCCTTCCGAGTGGCTGTGCTGAAAGCAAAGCAATTAGGCGCAGACGAAGCGATGCCCGTTAACGCATCAAAAAGTGTTTGCTTGGATTTAACTCTTAGCAAAAATAAGGGTGGTACCGCAGGTAGTAACATACTTGTCCCTATTTCAGGGACAAGTATTTTTTTGTCCCAATAAAACAAAGAAAGGACTAATTAAATGAGAAATCAGCTTGAAGAAATCAGAAAAGCTGCCAAAGAAGCGCTTGAGAGCTTTGATTCAAGAGAGCAGCTTGAGGAAGCAAGAATTAAGTACCTCGGCAAAAAAGGCGAGCTTACCGCTATTTTAAAGCAGATGGGCAAGCTTTCCGCAGAGGAGCGCCCCGTTATCGGTCAGCTTGCTAACGAAATCCGCTCCGATATCGAGGCAAAAATTGCGGAGAAGACCGCTGAGCTCAAAGAAAAGGAGCTTGAAAGAAAGCTTAAGGAGGAAACGATTGACGTTACTATGCCCGGCACTCAGCCTGAAATCGGCCACAAGCACCCGCTTTCAATCGTGCTTGACGAGATTAAGGAAATCTTCATAGGTATGGGCTTTGACATTGCGGAGGGACCCGAGGTTGAATATGATTATTACAACTTTGAGGCGCTCAACATTCCGAAGGACCATCCTGCGAGAGATACGCAGGACACCTTCTATATTGAGGATAACATCGTTTTAAGAACGCAGACCTCACCGATGCAAATCAGATTTATGGAAAACAACAAGCCGCCTTTCAGAATGATTGCGCCCGGCCGTGTTTTCCGTTCCGACGCCGTTGACGCAACGCACTCTCCCCTGTTTCACCAGATTGAGGGACTCGTTGTTGATAAGGGCATTTCAATGGCTGACCTTAAGGGCACGCTTGAGGCATTTGCAAAGAGGCTTTACGGCGAGGACACAAAAATCAGACTTCGCCCGCACCACTTCCCGTTCACGGAGCCGAGTTGCGAGATTGACGTTAGCTGCTTTAAATGCGGCGGCAAGGGCTGCCCGATGTGCAAGAACGAGGGCTGGATTGAAATTCTCGGCGGTGGAATGGTGCATCCGAAGGTGCTTAAAAACGGTGGCGTTGACCCTGAGGAATACAGCGGCTTTGCCTTCGGCGTTGGTCTTGAAAGGCTGGTTATGTTCCGCTTTAACATTGACGATATGCGTTTGCTTTATGAAAACGATTTAAGATTCTTAGAGCAGTTTTAAGGGAGGTGCGGCAGAATGATTTTATCAAGAAAATGGCTTAAGGATTATGTGAGTTTAGACGATATTTCAGACAAGAAATTCTGTGATGAAATGACGCTTTCGGGCTCCAAGGTTGAGGATTTTGAAATTGAGGGCGCTGATATCAAAAACGTTGTTGTGGGAAAGGTTAACGCTCTTGAGGCTCACCCTGATTCCGACCATCTCTGGGTTTGCAAAATCAATGTTGGCGGCGAGGCTGACGAGCAGATTGTTACAGGCGCACAAAACCTGACAGTTGGCGATTATGTGCCCGTTGCACTTCCCGGTGCAGTTGTTATTAACAGAAAGGACCACTGCCTTGAAACAATCAAGAAGGGCAAGCTGCGCGGCGTTGAATCAAACGGTATGCTCTGCTCGCTTGACGAGCTCGGTCTTACTCAGAATGATTTCCCCTACGCTGCCACGGACGGCATTTTCGTGCTCGGCGATGACTGCGATAAAACGCTCGGCACCGATATTCACAAGGCAATCGGTTATGACGACACCTGCGTTGAATTCGAGATTACCTCCAACCGCTGCGACTGTATGTCAGTTTCAGGATTGGCAAGAGAGGCTGCTGCAACCTTTAACCGCGAATTCAACTTCCCTGCTCCCGTTGTTAAGGAGGGACACGGCGACGTTAACGAGCTGCTTACCGTTAACATTGAGGCGCCCGAAAAATGCTACCGCTATTCAGGCGCGGTTGTTGAAAACGTTCGCGTTAAGGAGAGCCCGCGCTGGCTCAGAGAAAGGCTCAGAGCAAGCGGCGTTCGCCCGATAAGCAACATCGTTGATATCACGAACTACGTTATGCTTGAATACGGCCAGCCGATGCACGCGTTTGATCTGCGTTTTCTTAAGGGCAACACGGTTAACGTTCGCAATGCAAAGGACGGCGAAACCATTACAACGCTTGACGGCGTTGAGCGCGAGCTTAATTCCGAAATGCTCGTTATTGCAGACGCTGAAAAGCCCGTTGCAGTTGCCGGCGTTATGGGCGGCGAATACAGCGGAATTATGGACGACACAACAACAATCGTGTTTGAGTCCGCCTGCTTCAACGGCATTTCCGTTCGCAGAACCGCAAAGGCTCTCGGAATGAGAACCGAATCCTCAAGCCGCTTTGAAAAGGAGCTTGACCCCGGCGCAACGCTTGACGCGCTTAAGAGAGCGCTTGAGCTTGTGCAGGAGCTTGACGCGGGTGACGTTGTTAACGGCATCGTTGATAAATACGTTACTCCCAAGGAGCCCGTTAAGGTTAAGTTCGACTACAAATGGATTAACGATTTCATCGGCATTGACCTGAGCGAGGCTGAGCAGAAGGCAATCCTTGAAAAAATTGAATTCACCTTTGACGACGAGGGCAACGTTATTGCTCCGTCCTTCAGAAACGATATTGAGCACATTGCGGATATTTCAGAGGAGGTTGCGCGCTTCTTCGGCTACCACAATATTCCGAACAGAGAGCTCAAGGGCGTTGCAGTAGGCAAGCTGACAGACAGCCAGAAATTCATCAGAAGCATTAACGAAAGCCTGATTTCCTGCGGCTGCACGGAGATTTCAACCTTCAGCTTCATCAGCCCGAAGGCATATGACAAAATCGGGCTTGCTGCTGACGATGAGCTTCGCAATTCCGTTGTTATCAGCAACCCGCTCGGCGAGGACACCAGCGTTATGAGAACGACCATTCTGCCCTCAATGCTCGGCGTGCTTGCACACAACTACAATCACAAGAACGACCACGCTTCCCTTTACGAAATCGGCACGGTTTATCAGCCGACAGAAAAGGGCAAGCTTCCGATTGAAAGCCAGAAGGCGGCTATCGGCATTTACGGAAACGGCGCTGATTTCTATTCACTTAAGGGCATCGTTGAAAAGCTGCTTGACAGGCTGAATATTGCAGAATACGATATTGAGCCCGTTACGGATAACCCGAGCTTCCACCCCGGAAGAACGGCAAGGCTGACCATTGACGGCAAGCTGCTTGCAACAATCGGCGAAATTCACCCGAAGGTTGCTGAGGCATACGGAATAGGCGTTAAGGTTTACGTTGCAGAGCTTGACGTTAACACCGCTTATGACAATCGCCTTGGCACACGCACCCACAAGCCGCTGCCGAAATACCCTGCAACCACAAGGGATTTGGCATTTGTTTGCGACAAGGCTATTCCCGTGCTGAAGCTGCAGAAGGCAATCAGCGAGGCAGTCGGCAAAACGCTTGAAAAGGTTTCACTCTTCGACGTTTACGAGGGCGAGCAGATTGAAAGCGGCAAAAAGAGCGTTGCCTTTAATATCAGAATGAGAAGCCCTGAGCGCACTCTGACCGACGATGAGGCGGACGCTGCAATGAAGAGAGCCGTTAAGGCGCTCAACAAAATGGGCATTAACCTGCGTTCATAAAAAAGTGTTGTATTTATAATTGATTTAGTATATAATATATATTAAATTGTTAAACAGGAGGTGGACTTTACTGTTATGGATATCAACAAGACGATGACCTTTAAGCTCGGCGATAACAAAGAGGACGTTATGCGCGACACGCTGACTCAGGTTTTTGACGCGCTTAAGGAAAAGGGCTACAACCCCATCAATCAGATTGTCGGCTACATTCTTTCCGAGGACCCGACCTATATCACAACCCATAATAATGCAAGAAGCCTTATCCGCAGAGTTGACAGGGATGAGCTTCTGGCAGAGATGGTGAAGTCTTATCTTAATTCCTAATAAATTAACAAAGGAGGGTTTTCTTTGGCAGAGGAAATGAAGGACACGTTCCTGACCTACAAAGGAAAGCCTTTGGTTAGGTGCGGCAAAACCATTTATTACGGCAATATGTCCGACCCGTTTGTTGCATGCTTCACAATTCAGTCTGATAAGGAATTCAAGGATATTGCGCTTTCCGAAAAGGTGCTTATTCAGATTATTAACACAGACCCCGACGTGAGCCCAAAGGAAAAAATCATTAAAAAGAGCGAAAAGGAAGGGCTTTTCAACGCGCTTGATTTAGGCGCGGTATGGCTTGAAAGAGCGCTCAAATAAAAGATGAAAAATGCACTCCTGATTGGGAGTGCATTTTTAGTGGTTAGTGGGCAGTGTTTAGTGGTCAGTTAAATAGGGCAAGCAACGCCTGCCCTTTAAGTATTATAAGCTATTAATGATTGCTTCCATTTCGGGAAGGTGCTTTTCCATATCCGCAACGAGGGCGAGCTGGTTTTTTGCCCGCACGAGGTTGTGCTCCGGATAAGCGGTTTTAAAATAAACGTCGCCATTCAGATAATCGGTTAAAAAGCGCATTCCGCATTCAAAGGTCATAAGAAGCGAAGCAAATGCAAGATTTGATTTTTCCGTATCATTAAGGCTATGCCCCGCTTCGGAAAGGAAGCCCTCCGCATACGCTTTGAAATAATCAAGATTAACGGAAACCTTTGATAAATCCGCTTCATCCTCAACGGCGGTGTTTGCGCCGAAGCGGATTGAATCGCCGAAATCGTAAAGCGCAAGGCCGGGCATAACCGTATCAAGATCAATAACGCAGATTGCCTTGCCCGAATCCTTATCAAACAGCACGTTATTCAGCTTGGTGTCGTTATGCGTTACGCGGGTCGGAATTTTGCCCTGAACCTGCAAATCGACGAGGCGCGAGCAATAAGCCCTTCTTGCCTTGATAAATTCAATTTCATCTGCGCAGTCTGCGGCTCTGCCCATAACATCGGCATTGAGCGCAGGAAGGAATTCCGTTTCATATCTCTTTGCTGTGTTGTGAAAATCGGGAATGGTTTCAACCAGAGTATCCGCAGGGAAATCCGAAAGGAGTCTTTGGAATTTGCCGAAGGCAATGCCGCTTGCTTTAAAAAGCTCTGAATTTTCAACGCTGTTATAGGTTGTTGAATTTTCAACAAAAACGTAAGAGCGGTAATAACTGCCGTCATCCGCAACGAAATAGTTTTTGCCGCTTTTTGTTTTAATATAATGCAGGGCTTCCCTGTTTGCATCGCCGCCGCAGTTAATGATTTCATCACGGAGATAAGAGGTTACCTTGAAAATATTTTCCATCAGACTTTCAATATCCTTGAAAACGTTTGGATTAACCTGCTGCAGAATATATTTACATTCATTGCCGTTATCGTCAAAGGTTAAAAGATAGGTTGTGTTAATATGCCCAGAGCCGAAAACGCGGCAATCCTTAAGCGTGCCGTCATACTCAAACTGATTTATAATATCGTTTATCTTTTCCACGGAATAATCTCCCAATTCAAAACAAGTGTTTAGATTATCATATCACATACGCATTCATTTGTAAAGATAAAGCGCAAGTCATATATATTCGAGGTGCTATTTTTGATAAATTTTGTAGGTTTTAACGATTGCCTGCAGGCACAAGATATATTATAATAATTGGCATAGACCGAAGAGGAGGCACAAGATATGGGCATTAACAACAAATGGATGCGCGCGGCTGTGCCCGCACTGCTTATCCACTGCTCCATAGGCACGGTTTACTGCTGGTCCACCTTTAAGGAAGCGATTGCCAATCAGATAGGAATGAGCACCTTTTCAGTCGGCTGGGCGTTTTCGCTGGCGATATTCTTTCTCGGAATGTCCGCAGCCTTTGCGGGCAGAATGGTTGAAAGGGATATCAAAAAATCCTCGCTGATTTCCTGCATTTGCTTTACTGCGGGAATGATAGGCACGGGCGTATTCATTCAGTTTTTTACGGGCGTTGCGGCGCTTATCGGCATCTTCATCTGCTACGGCTGCATTATGGGAATCGGGCTCGGTATCGGCTACCTGACCCCCGTTAAAACGCTGATGCTCTGGTTTTCGGAGCAGAAGGGGCTTGCAACGGGCATTTCCATTATGGGCTTTGGCTTGGCAAAGGCAATTGCAACTCCGATTATGGAGGCAATCCAAAACAGCCTTGGCATTGCGCCGATGTTCTATATCCTCGGAGCGGTTTACTTCGTTATGATGATGGCGGGGCACTTCCTCATCAAAAAGCCTGACGGCTGGGTTGAGCCGGACAGCAAAAGGTCTGACTTCAAGCCGATGGATATGTTTAAAAACAAGGTTTTCGTTGGCATCTGGCTAATGTTTTTTATCAACATTCACTGCGGACTTGCGCTGATTACCTACGAAAAGCAGATTATCGGCGTTACCTTTGAGGGTATGCCTGTCGTTGCGGCGATGATTAGCATCGTGCCCTCGGTTACCGCTGCGTTTAACGCGCTCGGCAGAATCGGTTATTCAACGCTTTCCGATAAGATGAAGGACAGAAACACAGTTTACAAAATAATCTTTGCAACCTCAATCGGCGTTACGCTGCTTGCGCTTGCGCCCTTTGCGATTACTAACGGAAACAAAAGCATTATTCTCGGTGCAATCGTTATCCTGCTGCTGTGCATCGTTAATCTCGGCTACGGCGGCGGATTTTCAACTCTACCCGCGCTGCTTTCCTCCCGCTTCGGAATGGAGAAAATCAGCAAAATTCACGGCTTGGCGCTCTCTGCCTGGGCAGTTGCAGGCATAACGGGAAACAATATGAGCGAGCTTATACTTAAAGCAACTAACCGCACTTACGATTACATTCTGATTGCAACGCTTGCCTTCTATGCAGCGGCAATGGCGATTTGCGTAACTCTTGTTAATAGCAAAAAGAAATCATAAAAACGCTGACAAACAAAAAATTAAAGGCTTTCCTTTCGGAAAGCCTTTTTATATTCTTTATTCTCTTCTTAGAGCGTCTATCGGGCTCATCTTTGCCGCCTTGCGGGCGGGATAAATTCCGAAAAACAGACCAACGCCGCTTGAGAATACAAGTGCGATTATAATCGTTAAAATATTGATATTCGGCCTTATTCCCATTCCGATAACGCCGGTTACCAGATACGCGCCGCTGACGCCCGTGACGACGCCTATAACGCCGCCTATAAGGCAAATAATGATTGACTCCGTTAAGAACTGCATCGTTATCGTGCCAGTTTTGGCACCGAGGGATTTTCTGATACCGATTTCCCTCGTTCGTTCCGTTACGGAAACGAGCATAATATTCATAACGCCGATACCGCCAACAAGAAGCGAAATTGCGCCGACGCCTGCTATAAACGCGGTTAAAACTGACATAACGATATTGACAATACCAACATAGGTTGCCATATCCTCTGCCGAATAAATTGAATTTGAATAATTGCCGTGGGCAACCTTAAGATAGTTTACAGTGGCATTGCCGATTGCCTCGTTATTTGCGCCCTCCTCCCCGATTACAAACACGTTTTGCAAAACGGGGTCTGAGCCTGTGAGCCTGCAAAGCGTTGTGCAGGGAACAAAAAGAGCGACGGTTTTCTTTTCGCCCGACTGGAACATACCTGACATTCCGCCGCCGAAGCTTGAAACGATTGAATCAATATCCGCAACGCCGCAGATTTTCATTTTCATCGTGCCGCCGGAGGAATTAACGGTTATCGTCTGCCCCGTGGGGTCATCATAACCGTAAGCAGAGGTTGCGCTATTTGTGCCGATAACCGCCATTTGAGCGGAAGCATTGTATTCCTCATCTGTAAAAAATCTGCCGTAAGTGCAATTAGTTGTCATTGCAAACTGAACATCCGAATTAACGCCGATAATCATAACGGAAACCTCTTCCGTGGTGGCATCAACCGTTCCTGTTGCAAAGCTCATCATCATCGGCGAGCAGCGCTCAACGCCCGCAACCTTATCCTTGATATTTGCAATATCATCAAGAGTGATTAAATCGCTGTCTGAAGCCTGCGTTGTATCAACGGAAACCATTACGGCGTTTGAGCCCATATCCTCTATAAGAGAAACGATATAATCCCTTGCGCCCGTTCCTGCACCGATAATCATAATAACGGAGCTTATGCCTATGATAATACCGAGCATTGTAAGCAAAGAACGCATCCAGTTAGCTCTTATGCACTTTACAGCGATTTTTAAGCTTTCAGAAATATTCATAAACGAACTCCGTTAGGGTTTGTGATTAGGCAGAGTAAGACGAATCGTGACCCGGTTTAAAATGAGCAGATTTGCCTTATTCGCCTACTTTACCTTAACCTCAAAGGTTTCATCAGTGAAATCGGAGGAAGGCGTTGCAACAATTTTGTCTCCCGGCTGAAGACCCGAAAGAACCTGATAATATGAATCGGAAATAGCGCCCGTAGTTATCTGCGTTTTTGTTACGGTGCCTTCCTCTTCGTTATAGAGATAAACGTAGCTGCCCGTCTTTTCAAGCACGATTGATTCAATCGGAACCACGGTAATGCCAACGTTATCGCCAACGCCGATAACGACGTCTGCATCAAAGCCTGCAATGATATTATCATCGGGAACATTTACCGAAATAACCGTTTGAACGCCTGCACCCGTTGCGGTTAAGCTTGAAAGACCACTGATGCCCGCCATTGAACCGAGGGAATCCAGCGCTGAGCTGCTTGAGCTGCCGCCTGTTGCGGTGGGAGCCTTTGAAATAACCTCGCCCGTATACTGGCCGTAAGCGGTTGTGATTGTTACAGGCATTCCGACCTTAACCTTATGCGTGTCATACTCGCCGAGTGAAATCGTTACAACCATTTCATCAAGATTCTGGAGTGAAAGACCTGATGCAAGCATATTCGTCTGAATACCGGGAACGAGATCGCAGGAGGTTATCGTGCCGTCAAACGGAGCAACCCAGCCCGCGGTTAATTCCTCATCCGCCTCCTGAACAACATCAAGGGCATTCTTTGAGGTTATCATAAACTGCTTTTTGGCATTAACCGTATCCTGAGAAGCCTCAAGCTCAAAGAGCTGCCTTTCGGCATAAAGAGAAGCAAGGCGAACCTCTGCGGAAGCAAGATTAACGTTTGGAGCCTGTGCAAACGAAGCGCCGATTGCAGCCCAGTCAACAGCTCTTACGGCAGCCTCAACTATTTCAACGTTAATGCTATCTGAAATAGCTTTGGAAACAGCCTCGCCAACCTTATCCGCAATAGCATCCGAGGAAAGATTGCCGTTTTCAATTTCCTGAATAATTACCGACATAACAATGCGGGTTAATTCATTTGTTTCCTCAACGCTGCCTGAAATCTCATTAATACTTGCAACCAAATCCGTGAGCGCCTCAACTGCGCCTGCCATATTGGCAGGATAGGTTTTACGCGTTGTGCTTTCAGTGCTTCTTTCCGTCGTGCTGATTGCTGTTGTGGAGGGCTTGGTTGTGGAAGGCTTGGTTGTGGGTTCGGTGGTGGTTGTTGAGGTTGTGCTGTAATCAACAATCTCCTGAAGCTCGGCAACCTTCTTTTCAAGCTCTTCGATTTCGGGATTAATGCTGTCAAGATAAGCCTTTGCGGCCTTTTGATTAATAACTGCAGTTTCATAGCTTTCCTTAGCCTGCGCATAGGTTAACTGCAGCTGTGAAAGCTGAGAATCAAGCCCGCTTGTATCAAAGGTGGCAAGCATATCGCCCGCCTTAACCTCATCGCCTACTTTAACGAAAACCTCTTTAACGGTTGCGACTGAGGAAACCTTAAAATCCTTAACCGTGCCCGAGGAAACCGTGCCCGTGGAATTAACTACCTCATTGATATCGCCCGTTGAAATCGTATAAAGCGAAACCTGCGGAATCTTTTTCTTTGCAGCAATAATGCCGATTGAAGTGCCTGCAACTGCAAGCGCAACTACAACCGCAATGATTGCAATAATTATTCCTTTTTTGCTTTTCTTAACTGTTGCCATATTGATATCCTCAAAACAAAAAAATATACTTAATATGTGAATAATATATAATTATACATACTAAGTATATTTCTATTTTGTATAAAAGTCAACAAAAATCATTAACCGCAAATCAAAATTAATTAACCGTTAATAAATTTCGACCTTATTTTAAAGCTTCAAGCGCGCGTCTTCCGATATCCTTTCTGAAATGAGCGCCTTCAAAGCTGATAGCTTCCACCGCTTTATAGGATTTAGCAAGAGCCTCTTTAATATCCGAGCCGAGCGCAGTTACGCCGAGCACCCTGCCCCCTGCGGTTACGAGCTTGCCGTCCTTAATTGCGGTGCCCGCATGATAAACCGTTACTCCGTCAAGCTGCCCGTCAGTCAAGCCCTTGATTTCGATGCCCTTGGGATATGATTTCGGGTAACCGCCCGAAGCCATAATAACGCAGGTGCAGGCCTCGTCGCTCCACTCAATATCCAAATCGGAAAGGGTTTCATTATTAATTGCTTCAAAGATATCAATGATATCCGTTTTAAGCCTCGGGAGAACGACCTGAGTTTCGGGGTCTCCGAAACGGCAGTTATACTCGATAACCTTCGGACCTTTCGGAGTAATCATCAAGCCGAAATAAAGGCAACCCTTAAAGGTGCGACCCTCGCTGTTCATAGCGTTAATGGTTGGAATAAAGATTTTTTCCATACACTCGGCTGCAACCTCATCGGTGTAATACGGGTTCGGGGATACGGTGCCCATACCGCCGGTATTAAGCCCCTTATCGCCGTCCAGCGCGCGTTTATGGTCCATAGAGGAAACCATAGGCTTGACACATTTGCCGTCAGTGAAGGCAAGCACGGAAACCTCGGGACCCGTTAAAAATTCCTCAACAACAACTCTGCTGCCGCTTTCGCCGAAAATCTTATCCTCCATAATTTCACGGACGCCCGCCTCAGCCTCCTCAAGGCTTTCGGGGATAATTACACCCTTGCCGAGCGCAAGCCCGTCCGCCTTAATAACCGTCGGAAATTCATTCTTATCTTTGATATAACCGATAACATCTGCGGGACTTTCAAACACCTTATATTCAGCGGTGGGGATATTATATTTAAGCATAAGGTTTTTTGAGAAAACCTTTGAGCCCTCAATAATTGCAGCCTCGGCGCGGGGGCCGAATGTTTTGAAGCCCTCAGCCTCAAGCGCATTAACCATACCGAGCACGAGCGGATCATCCGGAGCAACAACGACCAGATCGGCGCTGATTTCCTTTGCAAGGGCAACTACGCCCTCAATATCCGTTGCGCCGACGTTGAAGCATTCCGCATCATAAGAGATGCCGCCGTTGCCGGGACAGCAGGCGATATAATCAACCTTTGGCGACTGCTTTATTTTTTTAATAAGGGCGTGCTCACGTCCGCCCGAGCCGACTACTAAAACTCTCATAAATCCTCCGTTAGTATAGCTAAATTCACACTGAGCTAAGCGGGACGCCGAGGTCGTCGTCCCCTACATAATGTTTTTAATCTTAGAGTATTTCGGAGCGTCGAGGTCGCCGCTCCCTACATTCTTCCTGTAAGATTATTTATTCTTATTAATGATGCGGGTTTCCTCTGCGCCCGTTTCAAGATTGATGAAGCGGGTGAAGAGAGAAACCTTATTATCCTCATTGAGGTTTGCCCAAATCATATCAGTCCACTCGTCGATATCGTTGGTTTCAACCGCAACGGGGGTGGGCTCACCCTCAAAGGACGGAATGGGATTACCGTCGCACTTATAGGTGTGAAGGAAATGACCCAGGCCTGCCTCTGCAGGATACTCAAAGAAGAAGCGCAGGCACTGGGGCTTACCCATATTTGATTTGAGAATTGAAAGCACGTAATCGCCGTTTTCCTTTACAACGCCCGAAATTCTGGGGGTGTAGTTAGGGGCGTCGTCCTCATACTCACGGGTTAAAAGCGCGTGACGGTAGCAATGACCTTCCTGCATAAAATCGTAAATAGTATCGGTCTGGTCGCCGTTTGTTACAATGGTTTTGCCGTCGAGCTTAAGAACGGGATTATAAATGATGAGATGCGGGTCTTCCATCTTGCTTTCATCAAAAGCCTTCGTGCGGATGCCGCCGCGCTCATTTTTCTCAAAAATGCGGTTACGGCTGTTAACGCTTCTGCCCATAATGAAATAAGCGACAACGGCGTTTTTACCGTTCTGCGATTTGCCGAGAATAATTCCCCTGCCGGGATAAGAATTTGTTGAAAGCTCCGTTGCAATGTTTTTAATTTCCATAATCACACCTCAAAAACTTAAATGATTTCTGTTCTATTGCCGTTGATTTTTATTCTGCCCTCGCAGAAAAGCGAAACCGCCTTTGGCAGGATTTCCCATTCCGCCTGGCGCATTACGCGATACTGCAGAATATCCTCATTATCGCCCTGCTCCACGGGCACTGCCTTTTGCAGAATGATTGCGCCGCCATCCGTGATTTCATTAACGAAATGCGCGGTTGCACCCGTAACCTTAACGCCGCTTTCAAGCACGGCGGTGTGCACCCTTTTGCCGTAAAAGCCGTCGCCACAGAAAAGCGGGATGAGGCTTGGGTGAATGTTGATAATTCTGTTTCTGTACTGCGTGCAAAGCTCCTTCCCGAGAATTGAGAGAAAGCCCGCAAGCACGATTAAATCTATGCTTCTGCCGTCAAGCGCGGCAAGAATTGCCTTATCGTACTCCTCCTTTGAGGAATAGCTTTTGCGGGAAACAACTGCAGCTTCAATGCCTGCCTTTTTTGCTCTTTCAAGCGCATAGGCATTTTCGTTAGAAGCAATGACGAAGGTGATTTTGCCGTTTTTTATCTCTCCCCTTGCCTCGGCATCAATGAGCGCCTGCAGATTTGTGCCGCCGCCCGAAACGAATACTGCGATATTCATCATACGATTTCCACGCCCTTTTCGCCGTTTTTGATTTCGCCGATTACTGCAGCCTGCTCGCCTGCCTCGTTGAGAATTCTTACAGCCTCGTCAGCCTTATCGTTATCAACCGCGATAACGAGACCCGTGCCCATATTAAAGGTGTTGAACATATCTCTTTCGGGGATATTGCCCTCCTTCTGAATCAAATCAAAAATGGGCTTTCTTGCAAGCTTATCCTTTTCAATAACCGCAAGCGTGTTTTCATTGAGCATTCTCGGCACGTTTTCATAAAAGCCGCCGCCCGTGATATGTGAGATAGCGTTTACGCGAACACCGTCCATAAGAGTTAAGAGCGGCTTAACGTAAATTCTGGTGGGGGTTAAAAGCTCCTCGCCGAGGGTTTTGCCGAGCTCTGCAACCTGAACGTTAATCCTTTCCTCGTTAATATGGAAAACCTTGCGCACGAGTGAAAAGCCGTTTGAATGAACGCCTGAGGAAGCAACGCCGATAAGCGCGTCGCCCGCCTTAAGATGCTCGCCTGAAACGAGCTTATCCTTTTCACCGATACCAACGGTGAAGCCCGCAAGGTCATATTCCTCATTCGGCATAAGCCCCGGATGCTCTGCGGTTTCGCCGCCTACGAGAGCACAGCCTGCCTGAACGCAGCCGTCCGCAACGCCCTTAACAATCTGAGCAATCTTTTCCGGATAATTCTTGCCGCAGGCAATATAATCAAGGAAAAACAGGGGCTTTGCACCACTGCAGGCAACGTCGTTAACGCACATTGCAACGCAGTCAATACCGATAGTATCGTGCTTGTCCATAAGAAAAGCAAGCTTAAGCTTTGTGCCTACACCATCCGTTCCCGAAACGAGCACGGGGTTTTTATACTCGCCGATACCGAGCTCAAACATACCGCCGAAGCCGCCGATACCGCCGATAACACCCGGGATATTCGTTGCCTTAACGTAATCCTTAATCAGCTCTACGGATTCATAGCCTGCGGTTACGTCAACTCCGGCAGCCGCATAGCTTTCGCTGAAACTTTTTTCCATATACTTACCCCTCCTGATTAGATTTCCTTTATTTTTTCCTGAAGCGCCTTATCCTTTTCCGCAACCTGTGCAGCCATATCTGCGCGCATTGCAATAAGCTTTTCGCTGAGAGCAGCATCGCCCACCGCAAGAATTTCAGCAGCAAGCAGCGCCGCATTCTTGGCAGCGTTTACGCCGACGGTTGCAACGGGAATGCCCGGGGGCATCATAACGGTTGCAAGCATAGCGTCCATACCGTCCAGCACCTTGGCGGAGCATGGGATTCCGATTACGGGAAGAGTTGTTGAAGCAGCAAGCACGCCGCCGAGATGAGCAGCCATACCCGCTGCGGCAATGATTACGCCGAAGCCGTTTTCAATTGCATTTTCCGAAAATGCCTGAGCCTCCTTGGGAGTTCTGTGGGCGCTCATTACCCTGACCTCGGTTTCAATCTGAAGCTCCTTTAACTGTTTAATTGCGGGGGTGACGATTGGCAAATCGCTGTCCGACCCCATAATGATTGCAACCTTTTTCATAATCTCAGCCTTTCTTAATAACTAAAATTTATCTTAAATATTTTACAATATATAGTGCATTTTTTCAATAGAAATCGCAAAATAGCGCTAAATACATATAAAACGATTATTTTCACATTTAGGGATTTGGTTAAAATAAACAAGAAAAGGAACACTGATTTCTCAGTGTTCCTTACGTTTATCTTATACAAGCTCAATAAAGCACATTTCTGCTGCATCGCCGCGGCGAGGGCCTGTTTTGATAATACGGCAATAACCGCCGTTTCTGTCTGCATATTTCGGAGCAATTTCATCAAAAAGCTTTGTAACGACATCTTCCTTAGTAACATAAGCAAGAGCCTGCCTTCTTGATGCAAGAGTGTTCTCCTTGCCGAGAGTAATCATTTTCTCGGTCATTGAACGAACTTCCTTAGCTCTGGTAACGGTTGTTTCAATTCTGCCGTTTTCTAAAAGATGAGTAACCATTCCTCTGAGCATAGCCTTTCTGTGGTCAGTGGTTCTGCCCAATTTTCTGGTACCTGGCATAGAAATTCCCTCCTTTAGTCCTCTTCCTGACTGAGTGTGAAACCGAGTGACGCAAGCTTTGCAACAACCTCGTCAAGGCTCTTACGGCCAAGGTTTCTCACCTTCATCATCTCTTCTTCGGTTTTTCCGATTAAATCTTCTACTGTGTTAATGCCTGCTCTCTTTAAGCAGTTGAAGGAACGAACAGAGAGGTCAAGCTCTTCAATAGTCATTTCAAGAACTCTCTCTTTTCCGTTATCATCCTTTTCAACCATAATTTCCTGGCTGCCAACCTCTTCTGATAAATCAACGAAGAGCTTGAGATGATCATTAAGAATCTTTGCAGCAAGTGAAGCTGCCTCATCTGCCGGAATGGTGCCGTCCGTTTCAACGTCAAGAACAAGCTTATCGAGGTCTGTCTGCTGGCCTACACGGGTGTTTTCAACAGTGTAATTAACCTTCAGTACGGGGGTATAAATGGAGTCAATTGCGATTGTTCCGATTGGTAAATCAAGCAGCTGCTTATTTCTGTCACACGGAACATAGCCTCTGCCGCCGTCAGCGGTGAGCTCCATAATAACCTCTGCGCCCGAATCAAGATAAGCAATGTGAAGCTCGGGATTAAGGATTTCAACCTCTGAGCTGTGCTCAATATCACCTGCGGTGATTTCGCCCTCGCCGCTTGCTTTGATATACATTGTTTTCGGGGAATCATCATGTATCTTGAGGATAACGTTTTTGAGATTAAGAACAATCTCCGTTACATCCTCTTTAACATGGGGAATTGTTGAAAATTCGTGCAAAACACCATCAATCTTAACGGAAGTGATTGCGTAGCCCGGAAGTGAGGAAAGGAGAACCCTTCTCATTGAATTTCCGAGAGTTGTGCCAAAGCCTCTTTCAAGCGGCTCAACGACAAAACGGCCAACGCTTCTGCTTCCCTTAGTAGATAAATCTACAATCTCGATATTCGGCTTATCAATTTCTATCATTTAAAAGCCTCCTAAAATAATTTGAAACTAAGTTAACAGATATAAAAGATATGCTATTACTTAGAATAGAACTCAACGATAAGATTGGTCTGAAGTTCAAAATCAAGATCCTCAGCCTTAGGCAGAGCCATAACCTTGCCTGAAAGCTTTTCCTGGTCAAATTCAAGCCATGTGGGAACAAGCTGAAGCGGGCCTTCCTCTTTAACTGACTTAAATACAGGAACCTCTGCGCTTCTCTCACGAACTGAGATAACGTCGCCAACCTTAACTCTGTAAGACGGAATATTTACCTTCTTGCCATTTACAAGGAAATGAGCATGGGAAACCATCTGGCGAGCCTGCTTTCTTGTTTTGCAAAGACCAAGACGGAAAACAACATTATCAAGGCGTGTTTCAAGGAGCATAATCATATTATCGCCTGTAACGCCCTGCATACGCTCAGCCTCGTCATAAACACGGCGGGACTGCTTTTCAAGAATTCCGTAAACGAATTTCATCTTCTGCTTTTCGTTAAGCTGAAGGCTATATTCACTGGCTTTCTTTCTGCGCTTATCTGAATTTCTGTAAGTTTCTTTCTTTGAGTAGCCAAGAACAGACGGAGAAATATCATATTTCTTGCATCTTCTTGCTACCGGCTGCTTATTAACTGCCATATCAAATAACCTCCTTTAAACTATACACGGCGCCTTTTTGGTGGGC
Source organism: uncultured Eubacterium sp. (assembly GCA_905234995.1). Lineage (GTDB taxonomy): Bacteria > Bacillota > Clostridia > Oscillospirales > Acutalibacteraceae > Eubacterium_R. The sequence goes on from CAJOJV010000004.1 coordinate 35,331, forward strand.
GGCAGCCGTTATGAGGGATAGGAGTAACATCTTTAATAAGAGTAACCTGCAAGCCAACAGTTTCCAAAGCTCTGATAGCGGATTCACGGCCTGCGCCCGGTCCCTTAACGTAAACTTCAACAGTTTTCAAACCATGCTCCATAGCAGCCTTTGCAGCTGTTTCAGCAGCGGTCTGAGCGGCATAAGGAGTTGATTTCCTTGAACCGCGGAAGCCCATCTCGCCTGCAGATGCCCAAGAAATGGCATTACCCTGCATATCTGCGATGGTTACGATAGTGTTGTTGAAGGTTGACTGAATATGAACAGTACCACGCTCAATATTTTTCTTCTCACGACGTCTGTGTGAAGTTGTGGTCTTCTTAGTTGCCATACTGTTTGTTTCCTCCTACAATTATTTCTTCTTGTTAGCAATGGTCTTTTTGGGACCTTTTCTTGTGCGTGCATTGTTTTTAGAGGTCTGGCCTCTTACAGGAAGACCCTTCCTGTGGCGAATGCCTCTATAGCAACCGATTTCAATGAGTCTCTTAATATCAAAAGCAACATCTCTGCGGAGATCGCCTTCAACGGTTAAGTGCTGCTCAATGTAATCACGGATTTTAGAAACCTCATCCTCTGACAAATCTCTGCAACGAGTGTCAGGATTGATTCCTGTTTCTTCAATAATTTTTGTTGCAGTTGTTCTGCCGATACCATAAATATAGGTAAGGCCGATTTCAACTCTTTTATCATTTGGTAAGTCAACACCTGAAATACGTGCCATTCTACAGTTTACCTCCGATTAATTGTTCAGGTTTAACCCTGACGCTGTTTATGCTTTGGATTTTCACAGATAACCATTACTTTTCCATTGCGCTTAATTACTTTGCACTTATCGCAAATTTTCTTTACAGAAGGTCTAACTTTCATTTTGAATATCCTCCTTATTTTATTTCGAGCGCCATGTGATACGACCCTTTGTTAAGTCGTATGGCGACATCTCAATCGTTACCTTATCACCGGGAAGGATGCGGATGTTGTTCATCCTGAGCTTACCGCTGATATGGGCCAAAACGATATGCCCGTTTTTTAATTCAACCCTAAAGGTTGTGTTGGGCAATACCTCTACAACAGTACCTTCAACTTCTAACATATCTGACTTAGACATCAATATACCTCACTGATAAGATGTTAAATTTAACTGGAATCACATCACGGCGTAATCGCCCGCAATTGATTTAGCCATCAGACTTTCGTTAAAATAACGGGGCCGTTATTTGTTATCGCGATGGTGTTTTCAAAATGTGCTGAAAGCTTGCCGTCTGCGGTAACAACCGTCCAGCCGTCTGAAAGCTGTTTTACCTTATAGGTTCCCTGATTGATCATCGGTTCAATTGCCAATGTCATTCCGGGTAACAGTCTGATACCACGACCTTCGTGACCGAAGTTGGGCACACTTGGATCCTCATGAAGCTCCTTACCGACGCCGTGACCGACGAAATCACGAACAACGCCATAGCCGCGCTCCTCGCAATATGACTGCACTGCATGCCCTATATCGCCGATTCTGTTGCCTGGGACAGCCTGCTCAATGCCCTTATAAAGTGCCTCTCGCGTGGTGTCCATCAGCCGCTTTGCTTCGGGAGAGCAAGTCCCTGCCGCAAAAGTGGCAGCATTATCGCCGTTATAGCCGTGTATTTTGGCACCCAAATCAATGCTTACGATATCGCCCTCTTGAACAATTCGCTTTTTGCTTGGGATGCCGTGGATAACTTCATTATTAATAGATATACATGCGGTAGCAGGAAAATCATATAAGCCGAGAAAGTTCGGCTCTGCGCCATGCTTTTTGATAAAGTCATAAGCAACCTTATCTATTTCCCAGGTGGAAACGCCCGGCTTAACCGCTTCGCCTGCCACCATTAATGCTTCAGCAGAAATCTTGCAAGCCTCTTTCATCAGCTCCAGCTCCCTGCTGCTTTTAAGCACTACCATGTTAATCCTCCAATGCTTTAAAGACGAGTGCGGTTGTATCTGCAACCTCCTCCTGTCCTTCAACAATAACAAGCTTGCCGAGCTTTGAATAGAAATCCTTTAAAGGCTCTGTCATATTATGATACTCAACAAGTCTTTTCTGAACGGTTTCTGGAGCGTCGTCCTTACGCTGAATAAGCTCGCCGCCGCAAGCATCGCAAACGCCCTCAACCTTTGGCTGTTTGTAAAGGATGTGATAAGAATTTGCACACTTTGCACATACGCGGCGACCGGACATTCTTGCAGTGATTTTCTCATCGGGAACTTCGATATCAACAACCTTGTCAATAACTACGCCCGCCTCCTCAAGCGCCTCTGCCTGAGGAATGGTTCTCGGAAATCCGTCAAGAATGAAGCCCTTTTGGCAGTCCTCCTGAGCGAGTCTGTCCTTAATAATACCGATAACAACCTCATCAGGAACAAGACCGCCGGCATCCATATAGGATTTAGCCTTAAGGCCCATCTCTGTGCCGTCCTTAACGGCGGCACGGAGAATGTTGCCTGTTGAAATTGCCGGAATACCAAATTTCTCAACTATCTTTTCAGCCTGAGTGCCTTTGCCTGCACCCGGCGCGCCAAGAAGAATAAGATTCATATAATACTCCTTATTTTTAGGGATCCCGATTAATCAAGGAAGCCCTTATAATGACGCATCATCATCTGAGATTCAAGCTGACGAACAGTTTCAAGAGCTACGCCGCACATAATGATGATTGACGTACCGCCGAGTGAAACTGAGAAGCCGCCATCGTTTCCGCCCTCTGTGAGCGGAGGAATCGTTGCTTTACAGATGAGTGACCAAACAAGCGGAAGAAGAGCAACCACTGACAGCATAAGAACGCCGATAAGGGTTAATCTCATAAGCACCTTAAAGATGTAATCCGATGTTGGCTTGCCGGGACGGATACCCGGGATTGCGCCGTTATTCTTACGAAGATTATTAGCCATTTCAATCGGGTTGTACTGAATAGTAGCATAGAAATAGCCAAAGAAAATAATGAGAATGAAATACAATGCTGCATACCACCAGGAATCGCCCTGGAAGGCATCAAAGAATTTTTCCCAGAAGGTTCCCTCATACTTGTTAGATGCGATGAACATCTGAACAGTGCCGGGAAGTGAAAGAATTGAAGAAGCGAAGATGATGGGAAGCACGCCGCTCATATTAACCTTAATGGGCATATGAGTTGACTGACCGCCGTACATCTTTCTTCCTACAACACGCTTAGCGTACTGAATAGGAATTCTTCTTTCAGCATTATCCATAAATACGATATATGCAATCATAAGAATGAAAACGATAAATATCGCAGGAACAAGGAAGTCATAAACAAGACGGCCTGTGTTCAGGTACTGGATATACTGCTTAATAATAGTCGGGAAACGGGAAACGATACCCGCAAAAAGGATTATCGAAATACCGTTGCCGATACCGTCAATCGTTATCTGCTCGCCGAGCCACATAATAACTGCAGTGCCTGCGGTTAAAACTGCGATGATTACCAGCGCCTGGAATACTGCTGCAAAGCCGGTGAAAGCATTGCCGCTTGCATCCTTTAGGAGATAATCATTTGCACGAAGGAAGAAGAAATAAGCAAGAGACTGGAGAAGACCAAGAACAACCGTTACGAAACGGGTGATTGAAGCAATCTTCTTTCTTCCCTCCTCGCCTTCCTTCTGCAGCTTTTCAAGTGCAGGGATAGCAACAGCAAGGAGCTGCATAATAATTGACGCGTTAATGTAAGGTGTGATAGACATAGCGAAAATCGTTCCGTATGTGAATGCACTACCTGTCATAAGACTTAAATAGGTTAATATTGTGTTACCCTTGCCGACATCAATTTCATCAGTGATGTTGAGAAAAGGAACAGGAATCATTGAACCGATTCTGAAAACCAGGATGATGAAAGCAGTGAAAATGAGCTTCTTTCTGATTTCCTGAATTTTCCAAGCATTAGCGATGGTCTTTAACATTTAAAGCACCTCCACCGTTCCGCCTGCAGCCTCGATCTTTGCCTTAGCAGACTCACTTACAGCTGCAACCTTAACGGTGAGCGCCTTGGTGATTTCGCCCTTGCCAAGAATCTTGACACCATCAAGTTCTTTTTTGATTAATCCGCAAGCCTTGAGTGATTCAACGTCAACGGTTGCGCCGGCCTCAAATCTGTCTTCAAGAGCAGCAAGGTTAACTACTGCATACTCTGTGCGGAAAATGTTATTAAAGCCTCTCTTCGGAACTCTTCTTTGAAGAGGCATCTGACCGCCTTCAAATCCGGGTCTGCGGCTGTAACCTGAACGAGCCTTAGCACCCTTATGACCCTTGCCGGCAGTTTTGCCCTGGCCTGAGCCTGCGCCACGACCGATTCTCTTAACTGCCTTTTTTGAGCCCTCAGCGGGAGAAAGTTCATGTAACTGCATTTTCTTTACCTCCCTTATGCTTCTTCAACAGCAACAAGGTGAGAAATCTTGTGGATTTTACCCTGCGTCTGCTCATTGTTCGGCTGAACTGTTACATTGCCGATTTTACGAAGACCAAGTGAGTGGGCGGTAGCAATCTGATCCTTCTTGCTGCCGATTAAGCTTTTCTTAAGTGTGATCTTAACATCTGCCATTATTCCACCCTCCTTAATCCATTATTTCTTTAACTGACTTGCCGCGAAGCGCTGCAACCTCATCTGCAGTGCGAAGCTGAGCAAGACCGTTCATTGTTGCTCTAACAACATTGTAAGGGTTATTGGACCTGATAGCCTTTGTTCTGATATCATGGATACCAACAGTTTCAACAACTGCACGAACAGGGCCGCCTGCGATAACGCCGGTACCCTTTGGAGCAGGCATAAGGAGAACCTCACCTGCGCCGAACTTGCCCTTAACCTCGTGAGGAATTGTTGTTCCTCTGAGAGCAACCTTGATGCAATTCTTTCTTGCATCCTCAATGCCCTTGCGGATAGCATCCGGAACTTCGCCAGATTTGCCGATACCGAAGCCTACAAGGCCATTCTTATCTCCAACAACAACAAGTGCAGAGAACTTATAAATTCTACCACCCTTAACGGTTTTGGAAACACGGTTGATGGTAACAACTCTTTCTTCAAGTTCCATTGAAGATGTATCAATCTTTGCCATAAAGTATTATCCTCCTTCGTTAGAACTTAAGTCCGCCTTCACGGGCGCCGTCTGCAACAGCAGCAACACGACCGTGATAAACATAACCGCCGCGGTCAAAAACGCATTCCTCAATGCCCTTTGCCTTAGCTCTCTCTGCGATCTTCTTGCCGACAGCCTTAGCTGCCTCTACGTTTCCACCGTACTCGGTGAATTCCTTTTCAACTGTTGATGCCTGAGCAAGCGTTACGCCTGCAACATCGTCGATAAGCTGAACGTATATATTGCTGAGGGAGCGATATACATTGAGTCTGGGACAATCAACAGTTCCTGAAATTTTGCCACGAACTCTCTTGTGGCGCTTTTGTCTTGCCTTATTGGCGTCTTGTCTTGAAACCATAGTAATTCACTCCTTCCTTTACTTCTTACCTGCTTTGCCTTCCTTGCGACGGATATGCTCATCAGAATATTTGATACCCTTGCCCTTATACGGCTCCGGCGGTCTCTTTTCGCGAACCTGAGCTGCGAACTGACCAACCTTCTGCTTATCGGCACCCGAGATAACAATCTGGTTTGCCGTGGGGCATTCGATTGTGAGACCCTCAGGGGTTGTCATAATTACCTGATGTGAATATCCGAGGTTCATAACAAGGTCCTTGCCCTGCATCTGAACACGGTAGCCAACGCCGTTAACATCAAGAGTTTTCTTGAAGCCGTCTGTTACGCCCGTAACCATATTTGCAATAATTGCACGGGTTAAACCGTGAAGAGAACGATTCTCCTTATTGTCATTAGGTCTTGAGCAATTGATTACTCCGCCATCAATATCTACTGCGATGTTTGGATGCTTATCAAAAGTAAGAGTGTCCTTCGGACCCTTAACGGTTACAGTGTTACCGTCGATTGAAACATCAACACCGGCAGGAATTACGATGGGCTTTAAGCCAATACGTGACATCCTAACTGCACCTCCTTACCAAATGAAAGCCAAAACTTCGCCGCCGACATTCTGCTTGCGAGCTTCTCTGTCAGTCATAACACCCTTTGAGGTTGAAATGATTGCAACGCCGAGACCCTTCATTACCTTCGGCATATCCTCAACGTTTGAGTAAATACGAAGGCCGGGCTTTGAAACTCTGCGAAGTCCTGTGATTACCTGTGTTTTGCCCTCGCCATACTTGAGAGTTACACGGATAATACCCTGTTTGTCATCTTCAATTAATTTATAACCTTTGATATAACCTTCATCAACAAGAATCTGAGCAATTGCCTTCTTCATGTTTGACGCAGGAATATCTACTGTATCGTGCTTTGCTGAATTAGCGTTACGAATTCTTGTAAGCATATCAGCGATTGGATCTGTAATATGCATTGATATTTCCTCCTTATAAATTTAGCAATTCTCGGTTCTTACCAAGAAGATTTGGTTACGCCGGGAATCTCGCCCTTATGAGCAAGCTCCCTGAAGCAGATACGGCATACGCCATACTTACGCAGATAAGCATGAGGTCTACCGCAGATTTTACATCTGTTGTAAGCTCTTGTTGAGTATTTTGCAGGCTTCTGCTGCTTAACCTTCATAGATGTTTTTGCCACGATAATCCCTCCTTACTCTGCAAACGGAGCGCCTAATAATCTAAGCAGCTCTCTGCCTTCTTCATCGGTGTTAGCGGTTGTTACCATAATGATATCCATACCGCGAACAGCATCAATCTTATCATAATCGATTTCAGGGAAAATCAACTGCTCCTTGATACCCATAGCATAGTTGCCACGGCCGTCAAATGAGTTGGGATTAATACCTCTGAAGTCGCGAACTCTGGGGAGTGAGAGATTGAAGAACCTGTCAAGGAACTCATACATCTTATCACCGCGAAGAGTTACTTTAACGCCGATCGGCATGCCCTCACGAAGCTTGAAGTTAGCAACAGACTTCTTTGCACGGCATACGATTGGCTTCTGACCTGTGATGATGCTTAAATCATTAACGATAGCATCAACAACCTTTGAATTTTCACGGGCTTCACCGCAACCAACATTGAGAACAATCTTGTCAAGCTTCGGGATTTGCATAACAGATTTGTATTCGAATTTCTTCATCAATGCAGGAGCAATTTCAGCCTTATAAGCTTCTTTTAATCTTGCAGCCATTGTTATGTTTCCTCCCTTACTTAAAATTCAAAACCGCATCCGGACTGCTTGCATACGCGCTTGCCGTCCTTATGACCTACGCGGGTTGCCTTGCCGCACTTGGGGCAAACGAGCTGAACCTTTGAAGCATAAAGCGCGGATTCAACCTTAACAAGACCGCCCTGCTCGCCCATCTTGCGGGGCTTAACGTGCTTAGTTGCAACGTTAACGCCTTTAACGATTACCTTATTTTCCTTCGGGCTTACTGCGATAACCTCGCCTCTTACGCCCTTGGACTTACCGCTGATAACCTCTACGGTATCACCGGACTTTACAAACATTTTACTCATAATTCAGCACCTCCATTAAAGTACTTCCGGAGCAAGTGAGAGAATCTTCATATAATCCTTATCACGAAGCTCTCTTGCTACGGGTCCAAAAATACGGGTGCCGCGAGGGGTTTTATCCTCTCTGATAATTACGGCAGCATTTTCATCAAAACGAATGTACTGACCGTCGTCACGACGCACACCTTTAGTTGTACGAACGATGACAGCTTTAACAACTTCGCCCTTCTTAACAACGCCATTCGGAGCAGCTTTCTTAACAGTTGCTACGATAACGTCGCCAATGTTGGCATATCTTCTTCCTGAGCCGCCGAGAACACGAATGCAAAGAATTTCCTTTGCGCCGGTGTTGTCTGCAACCTTAAGACGACTTTCCTGTTGTATCACAGCGTTTTCCTCCTTCGTACTGCAAAATAACACTTTGCATCTTGCAGTTATTATTTTAAATGACTAATTGGCGGGAGCGGAGCAAATCCTGCTCCCTGTAAAAGCGTTCGTAATTCGCAATGATTACTTTGCCTTTTCAATGATTTCAACCACGCGCCATCTCTTATCCTTGCTGATGGGGCGGGTTTCCATAATGAGCACCTTATCGCCGATGCCGCAGGTGTTTTCCTCATCATGAGCCTTATATTTAACAGTTCTGTTAATGATTTTGCCGTAAAGCGGATGGCGAACCTTGTCCTTAATAGAAACAACAACGGTTTTATTCATCTTATCGCTTGTAACTACGCCAACTCTTGTTTTTCTGAGGTTTCTTTCACTCATAGCCAACTACCTCCTAATCCTTCTGAGCTGCAATTTCAAGCTCACGCTCAACGGTTTTGATGCGAGCGATGTCTTTCTTAACAGCCTTAATTCTCATTGGGTTGTCGAGCTGGTTGATAGCCTGCTGAAAATGAAGGTTAAAAAGCTCTTCCTTGAGCTCCTTAAGCTTCGCTGCACGCTGATCTGCGCTTAAAGCTTTGATTTCTGCTGCTTTCATTACTGCTCGCCTCCCTCTTCTTTAACTACGAATTTGCATTTGATAGGAAGTTTGTTTGCTGCAAGACGCATAGCCTCACGAGCAACTGATTCATCAACTCCTGCAAGCTCGAACATAACTCTGCCCGGCTTAACAACTGCTACCCAATAATCAACATTACCTTTACCTTTACCCATACGGGTGTCAGCAGGTCTTGCTGTGATTGGCTTATCGGGGAAAATCTTAATCCATACCTGACCGCCACGCTTTGTGTAACGGGTCATAGCGATACGGGCAGCCTCAATCTGTGCTGCGGTGATCCATGCAGGCTCTGTTGCTGCAAGACCATACTGGCCGTAAGTAACCTTATTGCCTCTTGAAGCCTCACCGGTCATACGACCTCTGTGCTGCTTACGATGCTTAACGCGCTTTGGTAAGAGCATTACTGATTTCCTCCTTCCTTGCGATTATCGCGATTATCTCTGCGGCGATTGTTGTTTCTTCTCTGAGGCTTATTTCTGCTCTCGCGAAGAACCTCGCCCTGATAAATCCAAGTCTTTACGCCGATTCTGCCGTAAGTTGTTGCAGCCTCTGCGGTGCCGTAATCAATATCGGCACGGATTGTCTGAAGCGGGATTGTGCCTTCCTTATAGGTTTCTGAACGTGCGATTTCCGCACCGCCGATACGGCCTGAAACCTGAACCTTAATACCGCGAGCGCCGAGTCTCATAGTATTACGGATTGCCTGCTTAACTGCACGGCGGAAGGATACACGCTTCTCAAGCTGTGTTGCAATGCTCTGTGCAACGAGGTTTGCATTGAGGTCCGGCTGCTTGATTTCGATGATGTTGATGAAAACCTCATTAGTATTCTTGCCGAGCTTCTTTGCGCAGATAGCCTTAAGCTTTTCAATCTCTGCACCCTGCTTGCCGATAACCATACCGGGCTTTGCACAGTGAATATTAATTCTTACGCGCTTTGCATCACGCTCAATTTCAATTTTCGGAACACCTGCGCTCTTAAGAGTTTCAAGCAGATACTTACGAAGATTGTAATCTTCAATAAGAGTGTCTGCGAAATCGCCCTTTTTAGCATACCAGCGGGAGTCCCAGTTTTTGATAACGCCGATTCTTAAACCGGTTGGATTACATTTCTGTCCCATTTAACTTTTCCTCCTCGCTTAGTCTTCCATTTCCTTAACGGTAATGGTGATGTGTGATGTTCTCTTATTAATTCTGTATGCTCTGCCCTGTGCCCTCGGCTGAATTCTCTTAAGAGTGGGGCCTGCGGTTACGTTGCAGTAGCTTACATATAATCTTGATACGTCCATATTATTGTTATTCTCTGCATTTGCCATTGCTGACTTGAGAACCTTGATAAGCGGCTCTGTTGCAGCCTTTGGTGTGTGCTGGAGAATTGCCATTGCCTTATCGCAAGGCTGATTTCTGATTAAATCAAGAACAATCTGAACCTTTCTCGGAGAAATACGAACGTATGTTGCTTTAGCTGTTGCTTCCATAGTTAATTCCTCCTCAATTACTTAGTAGTCTTAGAGCCTGCGTGGCCTCTGAACGTTCTTGTCGGTGCAAACTCACCAAGCTTGTGTCCAACCATATCCTCTGTAACATAAACAGGAACATGCTTTCTTCCGTCATGAACAGCAAAAGTGTGTCCTACAAATTCGGGGAAGATTGTTGAACTTCTTGACCAGGTTTTGATAACCTGCTTGTCGCCCTTTGCGTTAAGAGCTTCAACCTTCTTATAAAGGCTTTCTTCAACGTAGGGGCCTTTTTTAGTACTTCTACTCATTTAATCTTCTCCTTTCTGTTTATTTACCGTTGCGGCGTCTTACAATCATCTTGTTAGAAGCCTTCTTCTTGTCACGCGTCTTGTAACCAAGAGCAGGCTTGCCCCAAGGTGTTACAGGGCCCGGACGGCCGATAGGTGACTTACCTTCACCACCGCCGTGCGGATGGTCATTCGGGTTCATAACAGAGCCGCGAACGGTCGGGCGCCAGCCCATATTGCGTGAACGGCCTGCTTTACCGATTTTAACGTTTGCGTGATCAGTGTTGCCAACAACACCGATTGTTGCCATACAATCATTAGGAACGTTGCGAAGCTCGCCTGAAGGCAGTCTTAAAAGTGCATAAGGGCCTTCAAGAGCCATAAGCTGTGCGCTGTTGCCTGCTGAACGAGCAAGCTGAGCACCTCTGCCGGGATAAAGCTCAACGTTATGAATGATTGTACCAACGGGGATGTTCTTAAGCGGAAGAGCATTACCTGCAACGATGTCTGCGTGGGGGCCTGCAACAACAGTTGCGCCAACCTTGAGACCGTCCGGAGCGATAATGTAGCTCTTTACGCCGTCCTCGTACTGAATAAGAGCAATGTGAGCTGAACGGTTGGGATCATACTCAATTGTTTTAACAGTTGCGGGGATATCGAACTTCTGTCTTTTGAAATCGATTACACGATACTTTCTTCTGTTACCGCCGCCGCGATGACGAACGGTAATTCTTCCGTATGAGTTACGGCCTGAGTTTTTGCTTAAAGGCTCAAGCAAGGATCTTTCAGGAGCAACTTTTGAGAGGGAAGAATAATCTGTTACCGACATATTCCTTCTTGAAGGAGTGGTCGGCTTATAATTCTTAATAGCCATTATTATTTTTCCTTTCTGAATAACTTTGCGAAGGGATGGCACCCTTCATACTTCATCATCCGAAATATTCTCTTAATCGCTTTCTATTTATATTATAGGTTACGAATTACATCATATCGTTGAAGAATTCGATATCCTTTGAGCCTTCAGCGAGAGTAACAATTGCTTTCTTCCATGAAGGAGTGTAGCCGCTGTTCATTCCCTGACGGCGCTCATGGCCGCGAACATTGATTGTGTTAACCTTTGCAACCTTAGTGCCGGGGAAAACCTCTTCGATAGCCTTTGCGATTTCAATTTTGTTTGCATCCTTAGCAACCTTGAAGGTATATTTTCTCATCATAAGGCCTGTCATAGACTCTTCAGTGATGATTGGCTTAAGGATAATATCCTGAGCTGTTTTCATTATGCATATACCTCCTCAATCTTAGTTGCTGCATCCTTAAGAACAACAAGATTGTTTGCATTAAGGATATCATAAACGCAAAGTGTGTTTACGGTTACAACCTTAACGCCTTCAATATTGCGTGCGCTCTTATAGATTACATCGTTGTTTTCCGGAAGGATAACAAGAATCTTTTTACCTGTCTTAAGATTTGCAAGCACCTCAACCATAGCCTTAGTCTTGATTTCCTCAAACTCAAGCTTGTTAAGGATGAGCATTTCATTTGCTGCAACCTTTGTTGAAAGTGCAGACTTCATTGCAAGTCTCTTAACCTTCTTGTTCATACCAACCTTGTATTTTCTTGGCTTCGGGCCAAGAGCGATACCGCCGTGTGTCCACTGCGGGCTTCTGGTTGAGCCCTGACGAGCACGGCCTGTTCCCTTCTGTCTCCAAGGCTTTGCACCGCCGCCTGATACTTCAGAACGAGTGAGAGTTGACTGTGTGCCCTGGCGCTGTGCAGCAAGATAGCTGACAACTGCAAGATGCATTGCTGATTCGTTTGGCTCAATAGCGAAAACGGAATCTGCAAGTTCCATTTTTGAGGTCTTGCGACCTTCCTGGTTATAAACCTGAACCTGTGCCATTTCTTTCTCTCCTTTCGTTAAGCTTTAACAGCGTCTGCGATAACAACAATTCCGCCCTTAGGACCGGGGATTGCACCCTTGATTGCGATGAGGTTGTTTTCAGCATCAACCTTAGCAACCGTGAGGTTCTGAATTGTTACTTTCTCGTGACCGTAGTGGCCTGCCATTTTTCTGCCCTTGAAAACTCTTGAGGGGCTTGAGCACGCACCGAGTGAACCCTGGTGACGAGCGTTAGGACCTGTGCCGTGAGTTTCACGGAGTCTGGAGAAATTCCAGCGCTTGATTGCGCCTGCGGTTCCGTGGCCCTTTGATGTGCCCTTAACGTCAACGATTTCGCCAACCTCAAAAGTGTCTGCCTTAATGATATCGCCAACATTAACTGCTGAGCAATCCTCAAGACGGAATTCCTTAAGAGTTCTCTTAGGAGCAACATCATTCTTTGCGAAATGACCCTTCATAGGCTTGTTGAGCTTGCCGACCTTAACATCGCCGAAGCCAACCTGAACAGCCTCATAGCCGTCATTCTCGATTGTTTTCTTCTGTGTGATAACGCAAGGACCTGCTTCAACAACGGTTACGGGGATTACTTTACCGTTTTCGTCAAAGATCTGAGTCATGCCTATCTTTTTTCCGATAATTCCTTTTTTCATAATTTCCTCCTTGGTTATTGGTTGGTTTCCCAACTTGACCTCAACGGGCGCGATTATAATTTGATTTCGATTTCAACGCCTGCCGGGAGCTCAAGATTTGTCAGAGCTTCAACGGTTTTGTTTGAAGGTCTGAGAATATCAATGAGTCTTTTGTGTGTTCTCTGCTCAAACTGCTCACGGCTGTCCTTATACTTGTGAACGGCGCGAAGGATTGTTACAACTTCCTTTTCGGTGGGAAGCGGGATTGGACCGCTTACCTGAGCACCGGTGTTCTTAGCAGTTTCAACAATCTTTTCTGCTGCCTGGTCAACAAGGTTGTGATCGTAGCCCTTAAGTCTGATGCGGATTTTTACCTTGCTTGCTGCCATTTACTTTTCCTCCTGAAAAATATTGGTGCGAGTCTTTACTGAACTTTTCTCCACCCTGCCGTGTGTTTCAACCCCGTTCTTTTAAAAGCCGAATGACAGACTATCATTCGGGCAGACGCACGGCGGCAAATGTTCGCAAGTCATTTGCGGTGCAAAAGTTGACAGTATGATTTCGCCCGGTTTAAAATCGGACATACTCCGCCGAAATTCCCGCTTGGTTAGGTTGGACCAAGCGCCACCTCCGGCATCATCGCATATCGTGTTTGCACGAGTGGTTGAGTGCATTATATATTATATATAAATATACACAACGTCGCGCGCATTTGGTATTATATAATAGGGTGATAGGTTTGTCAACCCCAAATTTTAATTTTTTTTGTAAATATTTTTGGCAAAATCAACAAATCCGATTTGAAAAATTCTGTCATTTTAACGAAATTTTATTTTTTCGCTCTTTGCAGGGAGAGTGAAAATTTGCATAGAGAGTGAAAATATGCTATAATTCATTCAATAAAGCATTAAAAGGATGAATTATGAATAGCAAGAACACAAAAATCGGCAGCCGCGAGCGCGTTATGTACCTTGACCTGTTAAAGGCGGTTTCAATAATCGGGGTTATATTCATTCACGTTTCGGCGGTTAACTGGTATACCGACAAGCTTTATACGCCCGAATGGATAATACATACGATATATAACGGACTCGTGCAATTCAGCGTTCCTGTTTTCGTTATGGTGAGCGGAGCTTTGTTCTTGGCGCGCGATATACCCGTTAAAACGATTTATAAAAAATATATGCCGAGGCTTATCATTGCCTATCTGTTCTGGAGCACCGTTTATGCTCTGATAAAGTTCTGCCCCGTCAGAAACGTTAACACATTTATATGCGAAATTATCAAAGGGCATTATCATTTATGGTTCGTTCCGATGATTGCGGTGCAGTATATGCTCGTACCTATTTACAAAAGAATCGTGAAGAACAGACGACTTGCGGAATACTTCATCATAATTTCGCTTGCGCTGTTTTCCGTTATACCTACGATTATCGGGCAGATAGCCATTTGCTCCAAAGACTACGGAGAGGCACTGCAGGCTTTATATTCAAAAGCAAATCTTGACGTTCTGTTCGGCTATTCCCTGTTTTTCATATTGGGTTACATACTCAACACCGCAGAGCTTTCAAGGAAAGCGGAAAGAATTATTTATATTATCGGCGCAATCGGGTTTATATCCACTCCCCTTTTGATAATCTTAAATTCCAGGGCAACGGGCGCTGCGAGCACCTTTTACGGCGGCAATTTCAGACCGAACGTTATAGCCTGTGCGGTTTCAATTTTCGTTTTCACTAAAAACCATTCGGGTTATCTGAAAAGCGGCACTGCCTTTGCAAGGGTTATAACGAAGCTTTCGAAATACAGCTTCGGCGTTTATCTGGTGCATCTTGTGTTTCTTGAGCTGCTCAGATACACTTATAAAATCACGCCCGAAACCTTCGGCGCAGCGCTCGGAGTTCCGCTTATGGTTATCATTGTTTATGCGGCGTCAACGCTTGTTACCGCGATAATCAGCAAAATTCCGTTTATAAACAAATACATCGTTTAAAAAATAAGGCGCTTGGAAATCCAAGCGCCTTAATAATTTATTCGTTTGTATCGGAATTTTCTGCCGCTGCATCACGAAGCTGATTGTAGTGGATTTTGCAATAATACTCGCCGTTAATCGGAGGATAATCCTCATCGTCAACCTTAGCTTCATTATAGCAATCATAATCCTCGCCAACGTAAGCGCAGCGAATAGCCTTATCGCCGCCCTCGGAAAGCGAGGGAATAAAGCCGATGCAGAAAAGAGCAACAACAACCACTGCAATTGCAATCTTGCCGCCCTTGCCCTCCGTCCATTTAAAGGGCTTAAACTTTGCGAGGTCAACCTCCTGCAGCATTGTGAAGGGCTTTTTATTTTCAATAAGATACATGCAAAGCTTTGAAAGGAAATAGCCGATTAAGCCTGCACAAATACCAACGATTAAACCGCCGATAACATCCGTTGCATAATGCACCATCAGATAAACGCGGCTGCCCATTGTGCATAACGCAAGCACGGGGAAAAGCCATGCGATTTTCTTTTTATCGCTTTTGAAGCAAAGGAAAAGCGCAGTTGCCATTTCAAACGCAGCGGTGGTGTGGCCTGACGGGAAAGAATAATCGCTCTCGCTCAGAGTGCCTGCGCCGAAATACGCCTGCATATACCAATCAATATCCTGCAGCGTGTTATATGGCCTGATTCTGAGCACGGCGGGCTTAACGAGAACGTTAGTAATAAGCGTGCCTGCAATGATTGCAAAGCAAAGCGCAAAGCCGTATTTCCTGGTTTTCTTAAAGAACATTAAAGCAACGGCAAAAATAATCATCGGGATAACGAAAGCCTCATCGCCGAGGGTGGTGAAGACCTTTGCAAGCACGGTGAAAAAGCCGTTTTGCATTGCAGCAAAAAACTTGAAGATTGCAACATCAAAATCATAGAAAGTGCTGTTGATGGAATCTCCGATTGTTAAAACAAAGGAACCCATAAATTACCTCCAAAAATTAATATACCTTATATTAACAAATATGCCGAAATAATGCAAGATAATATTTTCTTTGATATTTTTGCAAAATGTGCTATTATTGGATTAAGAAAAATGCCAAGGAGAATTATGAGCAAAAATCCATACAGGGTTCTGGGAGTAACGGAGGGCGCTTCCTTTGAGGAATGCACCAAGGCATATAAAAAGCTTGCAAAGGAATATCACCCCGACCTTAATCCGAACGACGCGGCTGCCGATAAAAAAATGGCAGAAATCAACGCCGCATACGAAGCGATAAAGAAAAGCGGCGCAAAGGCCGCAAGAAATAAAGGCAATAATGATTATCAGGAAGCAACGCAGAGCGACGAGGAAAAAGCGCATCTGAACGCGGCTGCACAGCTTATCAGAAACCGCCAATTTGCACAGGCGCTTAACATTCTGAGCCGCCTTGAAAACCGCACGGCGGAATTATACTGCCTTGCCGCCCTGGCAAACGAGGGTGCAGGCAGGGACAGGCAGGCGTTCGTAAACATTCAGGAGGCGTGCGCGATGGAGCCCGAAAATGCCGAATATAAGAAAATATATAATCGGCTCGTTGAGCGCGGCGCCGATATACGCCCGCGGGCACGGAGCGTTTATTACGACGATTATAACGCGCCTGACCCATCGCAAATAAAAAGAAGAAAATAAAAGCAGACAGGCTGTTCCGAAATTCGGAACAGCCTGAATTATTTAATCAAGCTCAAGGCGCATTAAAACGAGCTCCTGCCAACCCGTTAGGCGCGAACGAAAGCCGCGCGGATTTCTGCCGTATTCAACGAAGCCCACGCTTTCATAAAGCGATATTGCACTTTTGTTATCTGCAACTACGTCAAGCTCAAGCTGCGAATAGCCCGCTGCCTTTGCACATTCAATGCAAGCCTCCGTCAGCGCGCGGCCGATGCCAAGCCCCCAATACGCCTTATCAACGCTTATGCCGAATTCGGCGCGGTGCCTTACCTTTTCCTTTGCGCCCACGAGTCCTATGCCTGCAGTGCCGACCATAACGCCGTCAATTTCCGCAAGAATTTCAATTTCGTTTTTGCTTTCGGTTTTCTTTTGGAGGAAATCCGCTTCCTGCTCGGCGTTATAACTGTTTTCCTCAGGATATGAAAGCAGAAAATCCGTCTGCTCGTGAGTGAGATTAAAGATTTCAAAAAGTGCGGCGCCGTCATCATAAGCGCCGTTACGAAGGCAGCACTCCCTGCCGTCTTTAGTTGTTATTATTTTATTGTATTCCATTATATTACTCCATTATTTTACTGAGCGCATTGCAATAAACGTCGGTATATTAAGCTCGTGCAGTCTGCCCTCTCCGTTTGTATCCTCATACAAAGCAAGCAGAGTGAAGCCCGCTTCAAGCTGACCGTTAATCTGCTCTTCAAGCGTGTGTGAAAACTGCATCCCCGCATCGTCGCGCTCAAGCTGTTTTCTTTGCTCCTCGTTAACGAGCGGATTAAAAGGCAGAGTGTTTACGATATTCTTTTCATCGGAATCAACTATATAATTGATATAGTTATCCGTGCCCGAAAGCAGCGTGCCTCCTTTCTTTAAAACGCGAAAGCATTCCTGCCAGACGGGCTTAACGTTCTGAATATAGCAGTTTGAAACGGGATGGAAAATCAAATCAAATTCCCCGTCATCAAACGGAAGAGGCTTGGTCATATCCGCGCGAATAATGCGAATTGAATAGCCCTCTCGCTCTGCAACGAAGCGCTCGCTTTCAAGCTGCTTTTCCGAATAATCAAGCACCGTGCAATCTGCGCCGAGCGCTGCAAAAATCGGCATTTGCTGTCCACCGCCGCTTGCAAGCCCGAGAACCCTTTTTCCTTTGAGATTGCCGAGCCATTCATGGGGTACGAACTTTGTCGGAGTTAAAAGAACATTCCATTCGCCGTTTAACGCACGCTCATAGGTTGCTTGGTCAATCGGCTTGCCCCACTCCCAGCCTTCATCAATCCAGCGGTCTATCGTTTTTGCATTTATATCCTGATAATCCATATCATCACCTTAATTCAAAAGATATCAAAGAATATTATAACATTATTTACCGCAAATACAATATAAAAAACAGGAAGGCATAAAGCCCTCCCGTAAATTATTTATAACACCTTTGAAAGGAAATCCTGCAGGCGAGGATTTTGCGGATTATTGAAAAACTCCTCCGGAGTGTTTTCCTCATAAATCACGCCGCCGTCCATAAAGATTACCCTCGAGGCAACCTCGCGGGCAAAGCCCATTTCGTGGGTTACGACAACCATAGTCATCCCGTCGTTGGCAAGCGCCTTCATAACCTGAAGCACCTCGCCTACCATTTCGGGGTCAAGCGCTGAGGTGGGCTCATCAAAGAGCATAACCTCGGGATCCATACAAAGCGCACGCACGATTGCAACGCGCTGCTTCTGGCCGCCTGAAAGCTGGCTCGGATATGCATCCGCCCTGTCTGCAAGGCCGACCTTGCCGAGCAGCTCCATTGCCTTTGCCTCAGCCTCCTCCTTGGATTTGCCGAGAAGCTTCATCGGGGCAATGGTTAAATTGCGAAGCACCGTCATATTCGGGAAAAGATTGAAATGCTGAAAAACCATTCCCATCTTCTGCCTGTGCTTATTGATATTCAGCTTGGGATTCGTTAAATCCTCGCCGTCAAAAATAATGCTGCCGCTTGTCGGAATTTCAAGGAGATTCAAGGAGCGCAGAAGTGTTGATTTACCCGAGCCCGAGGGACCGACGATAACGACAACCTCGCCCTGGTCAATCTCAAGATTAACGCCGTCAAGCGCTCTCACGGTGCCGTCAATATAATGCTTTTTCAAATCGGTTACGTTAATCAAAACATTATCGTTCACTCTTCTTCAGCCTCCTTTCAACCTTGCCTACAAGCGCGGTGAGAATCAATACCGTTACAAGATATATCATCGCTACTATTCCGAGAGGAATGAAGTATTCAAAAATACGACCGCCGATAATATTTCCCGCCTTAGTAAGCTCAATAACGCCCACGTAGCCTGCAACGGAGGTTTCCTTTAAGAGAGCGATGAACTCGTTAAGAAGAGTCGGCAGCACTGCCTTAAACATCTGCGGAATGATTATGTATCTCATAGTCTGCAGATAGTTAAAGCCTATTGAACGGCCCGCTTCAAACTGCCCGTTATCAATGCTCATAATTCCCGCTCTGAATATTTCGGCAACGTATGCGCCCGAGTTAATACCGAACGCAATTATTCCGACAAGAACGCCGTTGCTTGAAGCCGCAAAAACAACAAAATACATTATCATAAGCTGAACCACAACGGGAGTTCCGCGGATAACCGTAAGATAGATTTTGCATATGAAATTCAAAAAGGCAAGAACTTGATAGCCCAAGCCGCCCTTGAGCTTCATTGATTCCTTATTCTTGTCAAACGAGGTTCTTACGGCGGCAATTATTACGCCGATGATAATTCCGACAAGGAGCGCGCCGCCCGTTATTTTGAGCGTGTTTAAAAAGCCGTTAACATACTGCATATAACGCTGCTCTTCAAGAAACGCTCTGCTGAACTTTTCCATAATACTTAAAGTAATTGGCATTGTTGCTTTTCCTCTTTCCGGGAAGAATGCATCTTCCCCATCCATAAAATTAGGACGGAGAAACTCCGCCCCAATCGTTTAGTTTAAATTCAATTAGTCTGCATTGATATACTTATCAATGATGCTCTGAACAGTGCCGTCTGCAATAAGCTCCTCAAGGGCAGCGTTAACCTTATCCATAAGCTCTGTGTCTGCCTTATTGAAGCAGATTGCATAATCCTCTTCAACATAGGTTGTTTCAAGAATCTTGAGACCTTCGTTAGCTGCAACGTAGCTCTTTGCAGGCTCGTTATCAATAATAACGCAATCAACCTTGCCTGAAAGAAGAGCCTGAACTGCAACAGCGCCGTTATCATACTTCGTTACATTCTCTTCGCCGAAATCCTCGCTTGCATAGATATCGCCGGTTGTTGAGGTCTGAACGCCGATTTTCTTGCCTGCAACGTCATCAACGGTTGCAATATCGCTGTCCTCCTTAACGATTACAACCTGAACGCCCTTTGCATAAGAGGTTGAGAAATTAACGCTTTCAAGTCTTTCATCGGTAACGGTCATACCTGCCATACCCATATCATACTTGCCAGCCTGAACGCCGGGGATGATTGAATCAAACGCAACATCCTCGATTACAAGCTCCATACCGAGCTTATCTGCAATTGCCTGTGCGATTTCAGCATCAATACCAACGATTGCATCACCCTCATGATATTCATACGGAGGGAATTCAGCGTTTGTTGCCATAACGAGCTGATTTGACTTTGCACCGCTGCAAGCAGCAAAAGCCGTGCATACAAAAACAACTGCAAGAAGAACCGCAATAATCTTTGAAAACTTTTTCATAACCAAATCTCCTTATTTATTTTATAAATTTGTGTGCATATTATAATACCTGAATATTCAAAATGCAAGACTTTTTTGAATAACAACTGAATAATTATTCAATTATTGACTATATTATTAGGTTATGCTACTATTAAGGCGACGATAATAATCATTTATGAGGTATCGAAATATGACCGAAATAAAGTTTTTTGACTCCCTGACTCAGGAGGAAATTGACATTCGCACAACCGTTTTTGTTGAGGAGCAGGGCTTTGAGGAGGAGTTTGACACTGCAGACGAAACCGCTCTTCACGCGCTGATTTACGTTGACGGAAAAGCGGTTGGCTGCGCAAGGCTGCTTAAATATAACGAGGAAAGCGCTTATATCATCGGCAGAATCGCGGTTTTAAAGGAATACAGAATGCTGCATCTCGGCTCAACAATCGTTAATGCAATGATTGAAAAAGCAAAAGAGCTCGGCGGTGATACGGCAATAATATCTGCCCAGTGCAGAGCGCAGGGCTTTTATGAAACGCTGGGCTTTGAGGCAAGCGGAGAGATTTATTACGAGGAATACTGCCCCCATATTCATATGGAGAAAAAGATATGACAAAAATTGATTTTAACGGCGCAAAAGAGAAGCAAACCCTGCTCGGCTTCGGCACCTCCGCGTGCTGGTGGAGCCACAAAATTCCCTCCCCCGAAATGGCTGAGGAGCTTGCAGAGCTGCTTTACGGCGAAAGCGGACTCGGGCTAAATATTTACCGATATAACATCGGCGCGGGCTGGGATAAAAACAACTGCAGGGTTGACAATCCCTGGCGCAGAGTTGAAAGCTTTTATATATACGATAATGAAAATGAGGACGAGTTTTACCATGGCGGCGGTTATGACTGGGAAAGGGACAAAGCCGCGTATGATTTTATGAAGCTCTGCCTCAAAAAGGGCAAAATTGACACGCTTGTGCTTTTTGCAAATTCGCCCCATTATTCCTTCACGGCAAGCGGGCAGGCAAGCGGCGCAATCGTGCACCACACAACTAATCTGCCGATGAGCAATTACAAGCGCTTCGTTGATTATTTTCTTGATATCACAGAGCATTTTATTGCGGACGGAATTCCCGTTAATTATATCAGCCCGATTAACGAGCCCCAGTGGAAATGGGGCGGCAAGCACGTTTGGCAGGAGGGCTGCCATTACGAGCCCGACGAGTTGCTGGCAATTCTGCATCTTTTTGCAGAGGAGCTTGAAAAAAGGCAGCTTGACGTTAAGCTTTACACTCCCGAAAGCGGCGAGCTTTTCGGAGTTACCGAGCAGTATTTTGAGCGCATAAGGGCTGACGAGCTGATTATGAAGCATCTCGGCGTTTTTGCCGTGCATTCCTATCATTCGGACAAGGATTTGCAGATACGCAGGGATTTCAGCAAAAACGTTATAAACGCAAATCCCGACGTTCGTTTTGATATGAGCGAATGGTGCGAGCTGCCCTGCAAGCACGGCACGAAAACCATTGAAAGCGCACTGATTGCGGCAAGGATTATCGGCTGGGATTTAACCGAGCTTTGTGCCAGAACCTGGACGAGCTGGGTTGCCGTTAACCAGATTGCGGATAACAAGGGCGACGGCAGGGATTACAGCGACGGTCTGTTTTCCGCTTCAGACAGCTTTGCGTACTATTACATCTGCAAGAGATATTACGCCTTTGCGCATTTTGCAAAATTCCTGCCCATCGGCTCAACCGTGCTTGAAAGCGTTACTGACGAGGCGGGAGGACTTAATTTGTTTATGTTCAGAACGCCTGACGGCGAGGAAATCCTTGTTGCCGTTAACGAGGGCGAAGAGGCTGAAATTGAAATCAGTGCAAACGCTGAATTTGAAAAAGCCTATCTGACGGATGAAACGCAGAGCCTGAGCTGCGTTTACGACGGCAAATTCAGCCCGACGCTTAAGCTTAAAGCAAAATCGATAACCACGGTGAAGCTATGGAAATAAAGCCGATTGCAAAAATAATCACGGATTTTCCGACCAAATTCGGCATTCCGCGTCAGAGCGGACTCGTTGAAAGGCTAACCGGAGAAATCGTTTTTGAGCCTGATTTTCAGAACCCGAATTATATAAGGGGGCTTGAGCAATTCAGCCATCTTTGGTTAATCTGGGGCTTTTCCGAAAACAAGGTCAAGGCTCACGGCGCAACCGTGCGCCCGCCGAGGCTCGGTGGAAACACTCGGCTCGGCGTATTCTCAACCCGCTCACCCTTTCGCCCGAATAATCTCGGGCTTTCCGCGGTTAAGCTTGAAGAAATAATTGACGACGGCAAGGGGCTGCGTCTGCTTGTGAGCGGCTGTGATATGATGAGCGGCACGCCGATTTACGATATCAAGCCTTATATTCCTTACAGCGACAGTATTCCCTCTGCGCTCGGAGGCTTTGCCGAGGAAAACAAGGCTTACCGACTTGAGGTTGAGGCTGACGAGAGCCTGCTTAATAAGCTGCCCGAGGAAAAGCGGGCGCTCGTTTTGGATATTCTTGCAAACGACCCCCGCCCGCAATATCAGGACGATGATGAAAGAATATACGGCTTTGAATTTGCGGGATTTGAAATCAAATTCAGAGTTTTGGGCGGCAAGGCAATTCTTGAAGGAATAGAAAAATTATAATTTTCCGACAGTTAAATTTTAGGAATTTGAAAAGCGTCAGAATTTCGTATTTTGCGAGTGGGTGCTGTACAAAGGTACTGCCCCCGAGCAAAAGACGGAAAGCACAAAATCCCCGAAACAAATTGTTTTCGGGGATTTTGTGCGTTTATGCCCTTTTCAAAGCCTAAAAGAAAAAGGCTATCCGAAAGGATAGCCTTTAATTCTATGTATTGACTGCAATTATTCAGCTGCGGGAGCGCCTACAGGGCAAGCGCCTTCGCAAGCACCGCACTCGATGCAAGCATCTGCATCAATTTCGAACTTGCCGTCACCCTCGGAAATTGCGCCAACCGGGCACTCTGCTGCGCATGCGCCGCATGCGATGCAATCATCGGAAATCTTGTATGCCATAATTCTACCTCCAAAAAATTTAAAACATAGGGCATAGCCCGCCTGTTTTTATTACAATTATACTATAACATATAATCCCGTAATTTCAAGAAAAATGTTTAGTTAGCTTAACTTAACTTTTGCATTGGCGCGAAAGCCTTATTCGTCATCCTGACTTGCGGGTGCAGGCTTGAGATTGCGCTTTTCATTTTTTACAATTACGCATTCCTCCCTGTTAACAACCACGGGCGCTGCGCCCTCAACGGAGCTGTCAAGCTGCACCTTAAGCTTACCCGTGAGCAGCGCCGCTTCAACGACAACGCCCCTGCCCTCTCTGCAATCAACGACGGTTCCCCTTTTGGGAGTAATCTTTGCAAGATATTCATATGAATTCTGCTCATATTTCAGGCAACACATCAGCCTGCCGCAGGTGCCGCTGATTTTGCTCGGCGCAAGGCTGAGCCCCTGCTCCTTAGCCATTTTGATTGAAACGGAATGGAAATCGTTAAGGAAGGTTGAGCAACAAAACGGCCTGCCGCAGATGCCGAGACCGCCAATCATTTTGGATTCATCGCGCACGCCTATCTGGCGAAGCTCAATGCGGGTGTGGAAGGTGTTTGCGAGATCCTTAACGAGCTCTCTGAAATCCACTCTGCCGTCCGCTGTGAAATAGAAAATAACCTTAGTGCCGTCAAACGCAAATTCAACGTCCGACAGGCTCATTTCAAGCTTATGCTCCTCAATCTTACGAAGGCAGGTTTCATAAGCCTCAAGCTCCTTCTTTTTGTTTTCCTCAAGGATTTGCAGATCCCTCGGCGTTGCCTTTCTCAAAGCAGGCTTGAGCGGAGAGGAAAGCTCCTCGTCGTCAACAGCTTTATTGCCGTCAACAACCTTGCCGCACTCAATTCCGCGCGAGGTTTCAACTACGACGAAATCGCCTTTTTTTAATTGCAATCCGTTTGGCGCAAAATAATACGCCTTGCCCGTATCCTTAAATCTGACGGAAATAATTTCTGTCATCATAAGCCTCCAAATATCTTTACTATCTGCCCGCTGCGCGCATTAATTCATAAGAAATGCGCGTTGCAAGCAAAGCTGAATTTGCATTTTTATCTGCCATTTCAATGAGCGACTGCGCCGCCTCAACAAGCGCAAGCAGCCTTGCCCTCGTGAAGCCCTGAGAAAGCCTGCCGACAAGCTCGCCCTGCCCGGAAAGCAAGTCCTTTTGCATAAGCGCATCGCGGAAAACGGTTTTCAGCAGATTTAAAACCACCGTAATTTCACTGCGGTTTGTGCCGAGCTCGCTGACGGCTTTAAGCATCTGATATTCATTATCGGCAAAAAGCGCATCGCCTACGGAATTAACAAGCTGAGTTATTCTTTCCATTCTGCCGCCCTCAAGACTTTCAGCCGCCTTGCCGATATTGCCGCCAAATGCAGACACGGCCTCAAATGCGGAATCAAAATCAATTTCGGGATTTCTTTCTGCAATCAGCTCAGCGCCGAGCCTTGGGTCAACACCCGAAAGCGAAACTGTTACCGCGCGGGAAAGCACGGTTTCAAGCAGCATTGATTTGCTTGCCGCGGTCAGAATGAAAACCGCATATGCAGGCGGTTCCTCAAGCACCTTCAGCAGCGCGTTTTGCGCGCTTTCATTCATACAGTGCGCATTGCCGAGAATGTAAATTTTATAATCCGCCTCATTCGGAGAAATATAAACATCCTCAATAACTTCCCTTACGACATCAACGTGAAAGGAACGCGCCCCGCCAATTGCGCTGTATTCATAAATATCGGGATGAACGCCCTTGAGCGCTTTCCTGCACTGGGCACATTCATAGCAGGGCTTTTCGCCCTCGCCGCGGCAAACGAGATAAGCCGCAAGCTCACGAGCAAGAGTGCGCTTTCCAATACCCTCTTCCCCCTCCAGAATAATTGCATGGGGAAAATGCGAGGAGCTGAGCAAAAACGAAAGCTGCTCTTTAATTTTTTCATTGCCGAGAAAAAATTTGAAATTCATAACTAAAACTTAATAAAATCCTCAACGTCAATAACGAACGCAACGCCGCCGTATTCCTCAACGTCAACAGGCTGCTTGAGCAGAGTTCCCGTTAAGGTGCTCTGCACGCCGTATTGGCGAACGATACGCTTTGATGCGGCGCCTTTTATAACCTTAAACGCCTCGTCAAGCTTAGCTTCGTCAACGCCGATGAAAAGGCAGGAATGCCCGCCCTCAAGAAACGCGCCGTTTGTTGAAACCTTGGTTGCCTGAAAGCCGTTTTTACTTAAAGCATCAAGAACGTTTTCAACGTCCTTGTTAGATAATATAGCGATAATAAGCTTCATAAAAATCACTCTTTCTTTTATGATGTGTAAAGTATAATTCAAATAACTAAAACTAAGTTAAAAGCCAATAACATTTGAATTACATTTTACAATAATTCAGTGAAAATATAAAGCCGTTTTGATTTATTTTAAATAAAATTAACAATTGAGATAATCAGCTTATCCCACCTTAATTTTTCTTTGACAAAACTAAATCTTTTTCACTGTTTTTCTGCAATTAAATCGCAGGATGCCGCAAAAGCAAACGCCCCCGTGAGCAAAAACGTGCCCGCAAAATAAACTGAATTTAAATGATAAACGCCGAATATCAGCCCGAGAAGCTCGGGCACGGAATAGATTGCGGCTGCAAAAGAATAGGATAATCCGAAGCCCGGCACCATTCGCTTATAAAGCCTCGGCTGTGAAAACGCCGCGGCATAAGCCGCAAAGAACAGAGTTGCAAAAATCAGCGCCGCAGTTTTATAAACCGCCTGCTGCACATCGCGCAAATCCTCAAGCACTGTAAGGCTCGTAAGAAGCCCGAACACTGCCCAGAAAAGCGGCAGATAATGCAGAATGTGCACGCGTTTGAAATCATATCCGCTGCTTCCCGAAAGAAATGCGAGCGCCGCAAAATACAAAGCTGAAGCCAGCGCAAGCAGACCGAAAAGCGCAAGCGGAATAATATAATTCCATTTCACATAGGAATTTTTTGAAAAATAATTATAGACGTTCAGGCACTGACGCACAAAATCATAGAAAAGCGCTGCACCCGAAAGCAGCATAAAGAGCTTTGACGAGCTGTTTTTTCGCGGCGAAAGCGCGGCTGCACCCTCCCTTGCCTCAACGAAGAATGAAAGAAGCACAGCGCCTGCCGCGAGCACGAGAATTACGGCAGACAAAGCCGTGCTGCCGCTTTTGAGATGCCCCGTCTGCAAATCCGTTTGCATGAAAAACTGCAGGCATCTGAGCACCACTGCCGCCGAGCAGGAAAGCAGGGCGGAATAAAATATTATCTTTTTCTTTTTTTCCGCCATAGCCTTCTCCATTTATGCGAAATTGGCACTATTATCTTTCCTCAATAGGAACGTATTCCCTTTTGCGGGAAACGCTCTTATAAGCAGGACGGATAATCCTGCTGCTGGTGGTGAGCTCCTCAAGCCTGTGGGCGCTCCAGCCTACTATTCTTGCGCTTGCAAATAGCGGAGTATATAAATCCTCGGGAATACGGAGCACCTTATAGCAAAGACCCGAATAAAGGTCAACGTTTGCGCAAACGTCCTTTTCAATACCCCTGATCTCGTGAAGCAGCCCGGGGGTTACCCTTTCGATATTCTCAAGAGTTTTAAACTCCTTTTCATAGCCCGCTTTATAAGCAAGCTCTCTTGCGTTCTTTTTAAGAATTACGGCGCGGGGGTCGGATAAGGTATAAACCGCGTGGCCCATACCGTAAATAAGCCCGAGCCCGTCGCCCGCTTCCTTATTGAGGATTTTAACGAGATAATCCTTAATCTGACCCTCGTCCGTCGGGTCTGCAACGTTTTCAAGAATTTCATTCATCATTGCGGTCGTTTTGAGGTTTGCGCCGCCGTGACGCGGACCCTTAAGAGAACCGAAGCCCGCGGTGATTGCTGAATATGTATCCGTGCCGCTGGAGGTTAAAACCCTTGTTGCGAAGGTTGAATTATTACCGCCGCCGTGGTCTGCATGAAGCATAAGCAAAATATCAAGCAGCTTTGCTTCCTCGTCTGAAAACTTCTTATCATTCCTCGTCTGGCGGAGGATGTATTCAGCGGTTGAAAGCCCCGGAACAATCGGGTGAAGATACATTGATTTGCCGTAAAACGCCCTGCGCTTAACCTGATAAGCGGAGTTCATAATCGTCGGCACCTGAGCGATGAGCTGCAGGCTCTGGCGCAAAACGTTCGGGATTGTGATATCATCCGGATTTTCATCATAAGAATAAAGGCACATAATTGACCTTGCCATCTTATTCATAATATCCTTTGACGGATTTTTAATTATCATATCCTCAATGAAATCATCGGGAAGCGCTCTGCAGGCGTCAATAACCTCATAAAGGGACTGAAGCTGACCCTCCGTAGGCAAATTGCCGAAAAGCAGAAGCCAGATGATTTCCTCAAAGCCGAAGCGGTTTTTCTCAACGCAGCTTTCGATAATATCCTTAATATCATAACCGCGGTATGAAAGCTTACCCTCCTTGGCAACCTTTTCGCCGTCAAGAATATAATAACCCTCAACGGAGCAGATGCGCGTAAGCCCTGCCATAACGCCGGTGCCGTCCTCATTTCGAAGACCTCTTTTAACCTGATAGCGCGAGAAATCGCTTTTATTGATTGAGTTATTTTTTCCAAGCTCGCCGCATAAGCTTGAAAGAGCATCCATAGAAATTGGTGAAATATATTTTGAAGACATTTCATCTCTCCTATCAAAAAATGTTGTATTTACAAAAGCATAGATTACTCCACATTAGTAATATATTATAACGCATTATTATATATAAAGTCAAGAATAAGAAATAAGGTGAAACAAATGAAAAAAGCGGCAATCATTTTCTGCGTGATTTTCGTGCTGACGCTTGCCGTGCCTGCGCTTACAAATGCAGTTATTCAGGCTCAGACGAAGGAGCAGGCAAGCCGGAGCGAGCTTGTGACGATATTTGAAGAGGGATGATAAATCGGAGTTTGTCGGGGTGTTTCAGGAAGAATGAACGCATACAATTGTAGGGGACGGCGACCCCGACGTCCCGCGCGCTGCGAGCCCGATTAATTGA
>CAJOJV010000005.1:0-52543 GCA_905234995.1 uncultured Eubacterium sp.
CAGGGTTGCAATCTCAACGGCCAGAGCGGGCAACGTTATCGGCGGCGGCGATTTCTCGGTTGACAGGATCATTCCCGATTGCGTCAGGGCCGCTCAGAAGGGCGAAAGCATTATTGTGAGAAATCCGTATTCAACCCGCCCGTATCAGCACGTGCTGGAGCCGCTTTTTGCATATTTGATGATTGCCGCAAGGCAGTATGAGGATATCACGGTGGCGGGCAGCTATAACGTCGGACCCGACGATGTTGATTGCTATCAGACGGGCGCGCTTGTGGATTTGTTTGTGAGCAAATGGGGCAATGGCTTAACCTGGGTTAATCAGTATGACGGCGGCCCTCACGAGGCAAACTTCCTTAAGCTTGACAGCTCAAAAATCAAAAAAACCTTTGGGTGGAAGCCCAAGTGGAATCTTGATACGGCCATAGAAAAAACCGTTCAGTGGACGAAGTGCTGGCTGAGCGGCGAAAACATTAAAGATTGTATGGAAAAGCAGATTAACGAGTTTAATAAGCTTTAGACTTAATTACGGAAAGACGAGGTGAAGTGTGTGGGAGATAATATGGTATCCATTCTGTGCCTGGCATATAATCACGAAAAATATATAAGGCAATGCTTAGACAGCCTGGTTTGTCAGAAGTTTGATCACGATTATGAGATCATTGTCCATGATGACGCTTCAACAGACGGCACAAGAAGTATTATTGAAGAATATGCCGAAAAATATCCCGATCTTATCAAGCCTATATTCCAAACCGAGAATCAGTATTCTAAAGGCGTAAAAATGGCAGAAACGTTGCTTTATCCTGCCGTGGCACCGGAAACAAAATATGTAGCATACTGCGAATGTGATGATTACTGGTGCGATGAGTATAAGATTCAGAAACAGTTTAATGCATTGGAAAGCAATCCGAATTGTAGCTTTTGCGTAACAAAGGTGCTCAAGGTTACCGAAGGAGGTGAAAGCACGAATGAGTATCTTCCTCCAAATGATATAAAAGGCGGAATTATAAAAAGCAGAGAATTTATAAGGATGACTTGTTATGAAAGATATGCGTTTCAAACCGCAAGCTATATGCATCCTATAAAATATGAACGCGAAATGCAATCTGTTCCAACGTTTATTCAAATATGTAGCGCAGGCGATATGGTTAAATTGTGGCTATATGGTGATAAAGGCGATGTTTTTTATATTGATGAAGCAACGGCATGTCATAGGTTAGAAAGTATGGGCAGTTGGACAGAAAGAATTGCTATGAACGAAAAACTATATATAGAACACCTTGAAAACATGATTGAGACTGCCAAAGAATACAATAAATATACAAAAGGGAAATACAATGCTTATTGCAAATATTATATAACTCAAAGAAAGTGGATGGTTGCACATTATACCGAAGATTACCGCGAAATGGTCAAAAAAGAATATAGAAAATACTTTGATGAGCTGAGCTTTCGCGAAAGATTATTTGCTTTTTTAAATGTTTATTTTCCCCACATAGTAATGGTCAGAAACTTTATTTTAAAAAGAAAAAAGTAATTGTTGGATTGGCAATGTTTTTTGCTACAGCGTTGTTTATATTGATGCTAAACATAAGGGTTTTGTAAGAATAAATAGGAAATGGAGAAAAAATATGATTAAATCATCTCGCGGTTGCTGCGGCGAAGAAGAGCTTGCGCAGGTAAAAGAAGCGTTTGATTACGGCTATTTTGGCTTAGCATTTAAGGTTAATGAGTTTGAAGAAAAGCTCGGCAAATATTTGAATACAGACCGAGAGGTTATAGCTGTTAATACAGGAACCTCTGCTTTGCATATTGCCTTGGATGCAATCGGTGTTACCGAAGGAGATGAAGTAATTCTTCCCTCTTTCACTTTTGTTGCAACAGCTCAGGCTATTTCTGCCTGCGGTGCAAAACCGGTATTTTGTGAGATTAATCCGAAAACGATGCTAATAGATATTGAGGATGTTAAAAGCAAAATTACCGATAAAACAAAAGTTATTATGCCCGTTCATTATGCGGGTGCAGCGTGCGATATGGATGCCCTGATGGAAATCAAGGAGCAATACGAAATAAGAATTGTAGAGGATGCCGCACATGCAATCGGCTCTGAACACAAAGGGAAAAAGATCGGCTCTTTTGGTGATGTAACTTGCTTTAGCTTTGATTCAATTAAAGTTATGACTTGCGGTGAAGGCGGTGCTGTTGTTACAGATGATATTGAGTTGGCAGAAACCATTCGCAAAAAAAGACTGCTTGGTATAGACAGAAAAGCTATGCACGTTAAAGATTGGAAACAGCGTTCTTGGATTTACGATGTTCCGTTTGACGGTTACAGATATCATATGAGCAATATTAATGCTGCAATCGGATTGGCGCAACTTGAAAAAATAGATAAATTTATTGCAAGAAGGCGCGAAATCTGCAAGTTGTATATGGATGTTTTGAAGGATGTTGAACAGATTGAGTTGCCTGTCAGCAATTTTTCCACGATTGCTCCGTTTATGTTCGTCATTAAGGTTAAGGATTCAAAGCGAGATGCTTTAAAATCATATTTGATGGAGCACGATATTGAAAGCGGCATTAGCTATATTCCGTGTCATACATTCAGTTATTATCAGGACGGAACGGATTTTCTGATAACCGATGAAGTGTTTAAGGGAGTTTTATGCCTTCCGCTGCATTATGAATTAACGGATGATGATGTGTGCGAGGTTGCAAAAACAATTAAGAATTTTTTTGCCGAAAATTGAAAGGAATAATCAGTGATTCAGAAGTTTGAATTTGAAAAGCTTTCGCTTGACGGGGCATATCTCATAAAGCCGTTTTATGCTCCTGATGAGCGCGGAGGCTTTGTTAAGGATTATAATATAGACACCTTTCGCGCAAACGGCATTGACCACGAGCTGAAAGAGGTTTTTTATACAATTTCAAAAAAAGGCGTTATCAGGGCGCTTCATTTTCAGCTTGTTCGGCAGCAGCCCAAGCTTGTGCGCTGCATAAGCGGGCATGTGTATGACGTTATCGTTGATTTGCGCCCCGAATCTCCAAGCTTCGGGCAGTGGCAGGGCTTTGATTTAACGGGGGATAACAGGCTCAGCCTATATATTCCCGCTTATTTCGGGCACGGCTATCTTGTGCTGGAGGATTCCGTTGTCAGCTACAAATGCGGCGAGGTCTTTTACGGCGAGGGCGATTCGGGCATTATGTATAACGATGCGCAAATCGGTATCGACTGGCCGTTTGAAAAAATAGGCGGCATTGAAAATCTGATTATCAGCGATAAGGACAAATGCCTGATGTCTCTTGAGGAATACAAGCAGATTATTAGTGAAAAGCAGGGCTGATAAAACGTGATTCATAAGTATCTTTCATATTTGTATGACCTGCCCGTGCTGGATTATTTTTTGATTGCAGCCGTCGGCGTTGCTTTCTGGGCAGGGATTGCGGTTTTGGCAGAAAACAAAAAATGGTGGAA
Organism: uncultured Eubacterium sp.; assembly: GCA_905234995.1. Lineage (GTDB taxonomy): Bacteria > Bacillota > Clostridia > Oscillospirales > Acutalibacteraceae > Eubacterium_R. The sequence continues at coordinate 3,476 of CAJOJV010000005.1, forward strand.
GCCCTTCAACGGCGTTGCGTTTGGGTTGAGCGCGGCGGCAATTCTTTTAGTAACCGTTGTTGCAAGAAATTACAGCGTGGCTGGCTATTCTATGGTGCCCTTTGCTTCATTTTCGCTTGCTAAAACCTATACGGACGTGTATTCGGAGGTTGCGCTCAACAGCATATTATTCCTGCCGCTCGGCTTAACTCTTCCGTACACTGCGGCAGGCAGGGCAAAGCATCCTGTATTGCTTGCGATAATGGCTTCGTGCGCCTTTTCAGTGTTGATTGAGGTTTGCCAATACATATTCAGGCTTGGCTTTGCAGAGATTGACGACGTGATTTTCAACACTCTCGGCGCGGCAATCGGCGCCTGCTCTTATTTACTCGCAAGGCTGATTCCGAATAAAAAAGCCAAGGGAAATGGCTGAATATTATATTAATTCCGTTTTGGAGAAGTACTTATGGAAGATAAAATTTCCGTGATTATGGGCTGCTATAATTGCGAAAAAACCCTTCGGAAAGCAATTGATTCAATCATTGCTCAGACCTATGAAAACTGGATAATGATTTGCTGCGATGATGGCTCAACCGACGGCACTTACGGGATTTTAAATGAGTATAAGGAGAAGTATCCCGATAAATTTATCGTCCTGAAAAACGAGGAAAACAAAAAGCTTGCCTATACGCTTAACAAATGCCTCGAGTATGTTGAAACGGAGTTCGTTGCCAGAATGGATGCGGATGACGAAGCCCTCCCTCAAAGATTTGAAAAGCAGTTGAAATTTCTTAAAGACCATCCCGAGCTGATGGTTTGCGGAACAAGGAGATTTGTTTTTAACGAATTTTCAGGCAGGGAATATGTGTCGCAAATAGAGCTGAAGCCAGATAAATTCACACTCCACAGGGGTGCGCCGTTTTTTCATCCGACGATTATGTGCCGCAGGGAAATGTATGATGTGCTTGGCGGTTACCGAGACATTAAATCAACCGTCAGATGTGAGGACAGGGATTTGTGGTTTCGCTTCTTTGCAAAGGGCTTTGAGGGCGAAAATCTTGATGAGCCGCTTTACAGAATGCGCGAGGACAGGGCGCTGATAAATCGCATTACACCGGGAAGCAGGCTGAGCCGTTTTAAAACGGATTTGCGCGGCTACAGGCTTTTAAAGTATCCGCTGAGTTGGTATTGGAAACCGGTTTTTCATCTGGCAAAAATCCTCGTTCCGAATCCGCTGGTGATTATGTATTATAAGTTTTTCAGACATTAAAAAGGAAAGCTGCAGACAAATGAAGGAAAAGCAGGAATTCAGTTTAAACAGAATATTTGATTACAGAGCGGAAATCTTTGGATTATCCGCTTTAATGATTGTTTATCATCATTTAGGAAACAGAGGGTTTCCGGGCATAGATTTATTGCCGGGCTTTATAGCAAATACGATTACGTTTGTGCTGTCAAAGGCATATCTCGGTGTTGACGTTTTTGTGTTCTTATCTGCTATCGGACTGTGTTCGTCAATGAGCCGCAATTCGGTTAAGGATTTTTATGTTCACCGTCTTTTGAGAGTGGGAATAACCTGGATTTTGATAATGACGCCTGTTTTCGTTTACGAGGATATATTAAATTCTCAAGGGGGGGTGGCAGGCTTCCTGCTTGACGTCTCAACATTAAGATATTGGGTCGATCACAGCCATTACAACACGCCTTGGTTTGTGCCGTTTATTATGGCGCTATATCTGATATTCCCGCTTGTGTACAAGCTGGATATAAAAACGAAGCACATTAGCACGGTTGCTTTCTTTCTGCTTTCAACGGGCTTCGTTATATTTTCTCAGTTTTATACAACCGCGTTTTATACGGATTTCACATTCCCTTTATCACGACTGCCGATTTTCTTTTTCGGAGTTTCGATTTACAAGTATATTATAGACGGCGCAGAGATAAAAAAGAGTTTGATGTATGTTTTCACGGCAATCGTTCTTGCTCTTTATATTATGTGGTCATTCCTTGATTTAGAGGACGGATTGGATAAGCTTTGCGCAAGCGTTATTGCGTTTGGCTTTGTAATGATATACTCCTGTTTCAGATGTGCAATTAATATTACATGGATAACGAAGGCTCTTGCGTTTATCGGTGCGGTTTCGCTGGAAATGTATCTTATTCATCACGGCGTAATACTTAGAGCGATTGACGGATACAATGTGCCGAATCTGCTTTTTGCTTCAATGTATATTCTGTTGCCTCTGATATCGCTTGCACTTTCAATGGTTTATTCTTATTTATCAAAGAAGCTGCAGGCATTAATATTAAAGAACAGCAAGCAAATCGAAACATCAAAAGCCGAGTGATCTCGGCTTTTTGATTTGACAAAATATATTTAAAGTATTAGAATAGCATTTACATTATATTAAAGAAGGCGAAATTATGCTTACACTGGACAGGGTTTACACTGCCTCCCGCGTATTGAAGGAGGTTTGCAGGGAAACCGATATGATTCTTGCGCCGAATCTTCGCAAGGATGCAAACATTTATCTTAAAACAGAAAATCTGCAGGTTACGGGCTCCTTCAAGGTTCGCGGCGCGTATTTCAAAATCAGCCGCCTGACCGATGAGGAAAAGGCTCGCGGCGTTATTGCCTGCTCGGCGGGCAACCACGCGCAGGGCGTTGCGCTGGCTGCTTCAAAAAGCGGCATTAAGAGCATTATTTGCCTGCCCGACGGTGCGCCGATTTCAAAGGTTGAGGCAACAAAGCGCTTCGGTGCAGAGGTGTGCATGGTTAAGGGCGTTTATGACGACGCTTATAACAAGGCAATTGAGCTTCGCGATGAGCACGGCTACAGCTTCATTCATCCGTTTGACGACCCTGACGTTATTGCAGGGCAGGGCACAATCGGGCTTGAGATTATGGAGCAGCTGCCGAATGCGGACGTCGTTATCGTGCCAATCGGCGGCGGCGGACTGATTGCGGGCGTTGCTTACACAATCAAGCAGATAAATCCTAACTGCCGTGTTTACGGCGTTCAGGCTGCGGGTGCGCCGAGCATGCAGAAATCCATTGAGGATGGGGAGATTGAAACCCTCTCGGGCGTGCAGACCATTGCGGACGGCATTGCGGTTAAAACCCCGGGCACGCTCACCTATGAGCTCGTGCGTGATTACGTTGACGGCATCGTAACCGTTTCCGATGATGAAATCGCCCTTGGTATTTTAACCCTGCTTGAGCAGCAGAAGCTGATTGCGGAGGGCGCGGGCGCAGTTCCCGTTGCGGCGGTGCTTGCGGGTAAAATCCCGGATATTGAGGGCAAAAACGTTTGTTGCCTCGTTTCCGGCGGCAATATTGACGTTACGATTCTTTCCCGCGTTATTGAGCGAGGACTTAAGATGAGCGGCAGAACGGCGAATATAACAATTGCCCTTTCCGATAAGCCCGGCCAGCTCACCGCCGTATCCAAAATTATTTCCGAAACCGGCGCAAATGTAACGAGCATTAATTACGACAGCACGGATTTGGATATGAACATCACGGATTGCTATCTTAGAATTTCCGTTGAAACAAGGGATTATGCCCACATCGTTTCAATCAAGCAGGCGCTAAAGGCAGCAGGCTTTGAAGTTATAGATTAATTTATAATCGGAGCGCAGCGACCTCTGACTGACCACTGGACACTGGTCACTGACCACTAACAAAGGAGAATTATTATGGAATACGTATCAACCAACAATGCCCCTGGCGCAATCGGACCTTACAGCCAGGCAGTTAAGGCAAACGGTTTTCTTTTCACAAGCGGGCAGATTGCAATTAACCCCGCAACGGGCGCCGTTGAGGCAACCACGATTGAGGGGCAGACCGAGCAGGTCTGCAAAAATCTGAAGGCAGTCTGCGAAGCAGCAGGCACGAGCCTTGATAAAGCTGTTAAAACGGTTTGCTTCCTTGCGGATATAAATGATTTTGCCGCATTTAACGAGGTTTACGGCAGATATTTCACGGCGAAGCCCGCACGCTCCTGCGTTGCAGTTAAGGATTTGCCGAAGGCAGTTCTCTGCGAGGTTGAAGTAATCGCAGAGCTGTAAACAACTAAATTCGCCTGAAGGCGAGCGAAATTTGCCGGTGGCAAGCTAAAAGCTGTTAGCTGCAAAGCAATTTAGCTAATGTGAAGCATTAATTTAGCTGTGATAACAATTTAGCAAAAAAGACCATTCCGTTTCGGAATGGTCTTTCTCTTTGTTTTGCTTTTTAGCCCTTTGCTTCAATCAGCGTGCATTCAACGTCAAAGGTGTCAATCTGATTATTCTGAACCCTTGCGATTGTCAGCGTAATTGTGTCGCCCGGCTTGCTGTCTGCAAGCACGGAGGTCATAATGTCTGTGCTCGTCATCGTGGTGCCGTTAACCGCAACAATCATATCGTATTGCCTGATATCCTTGCTTGCAAGGTCTGAATCCTCGGAAACCTCGTTGATAACCATCGTGCCGTCTGCATTCTCGTAGCCGAGATTCTGCAGCGCGTTAAGAATTGCATAGGAATTCGAGTAGCTGCTGATGTTGGTGTAGGTAATGCCAATCTTTGCCCTGCCCTCAACGTAGCCAACCTTGATAAGGCTGTTTGCCGTTGCAATGGCAGTGTTGCTCGGCACTGCAAAGCCGATGCCCTCATATTCCGTTGCGGCAATTTTTGAAGAGTTAATGCCGATAATCTGCCCCTGCATATTGAAGAGCGCGCCGCCGCTGTTGCCGGGGTTGATTGCAGCGTCCGTCTGAATACACTCGTTCTTGTAGCCGATTGATGATGAAATCGGTCTGTCAAGTGCTGAAACGTAGCCGCTTGAAACGCTGTTCATAAAGTCAAGTCCGCCGGGGCAGCCGATTGCAACAACCTGCTCTCCGACTACGGTTGAGGAGGAATCCGCAAATTCCGCAATTTGGAAGCCCGTTGCGTCAACAACAAGCACGCCGATATCGGTCTGGCTGTCGTAGCCAACCATTGTGGCGTCGTATTCGTCGCCGTCGTTCGTGGTGATAACGAAGCGGGTGCCGTCGCTGATAACGTGTGCGCAGGTCATAACGTAGGTTTTGCCGTTGCTCTCAAGCATAAACACGCCTGAGCCGTAGCCCGCAATGCTTTCCTCGCCGCTCTGTGCTTCGGAGCCGTAGCCGAAATTATAAAAGCTGTTTGCAGAGGTTTTTGAATAAATCGTAATGCCAACGCAGGAATCAATGCAGTTTTGCGCAACGCCCGCAACGGTGTAATTGCCGTCCTTGTCAGTGGTTGCAACCTCAGCCTGCTCGGCGGTTTCAACCTGCGCGCTCTCGCTTGCGGTGGTTTCCTCCTTGGAGGAGGTGCCGCTGTTGCCGTTGCCCTTTGACATAGAGGCGGCAATGCCTACTGCCGCAAGAATGAGGCAGATAACTATTGCGCAGATAACTGCAATTGCAGTTTTGTTTGATGGCTTCTTAGCAGTAGCGCCGACGGGTGCCGCAGTCTGCACGTTCTGATTATAAACGGGAGGGGCTGCGGGCTGGCTTGCGTTGTTAAAGCTGTTGCCGTAGTTCGCGCTCGGTGCGGGCGCAGGAGCGGGCACCGCAGGGGAAGCGGGTGCTTCGCTCTGAACGGGCGTCTGATTTATCTGTGAATAAGAATAGTGATAGGCAGAGCTTGGCGCAGGCGCAGGATCTGCTGCGGGAGCGGGGGAGGGCTCAACCGTTTCGGGAGCGACCTCAGCAGGTGCCTCCTGATTAACCTCCGGCTTTGGCTCCTCAGGAAGGGGAGCGCCAAAGCCGTTGTTGAATAAATTGTTGTCCATAGTTTGTATCTCCTTTGTAACTTGCGCAAGGCGCAAATTTCATTGCGAAGCAATTTCATATTTTTGATTTATCAAAAATATTTCACAAGCACGAAGGGCTTATTTAATTAATGAAATATTGCATAAGCAATATGAAATATTTTCGTTTCACTCAAATATGAAATAAGCATCTGCCTGCGGCAGCAGCTTATGAAATATTCTCGCTTTGCTCAAATATATTTTTTCAAGCTCTGCATTATCGCTCGGGCTTAACAACAGGCGTGTATTGCTTCGGAAGAGCGAAGGAGAATTCGGCCGTATCTTCGCTTTCACTCTCTGCGGCAACTCTGCCTGCGTGCATCTCAATCATAAGCTTAACAAGGTATAGCCCGAGCCCCGCGCCCTTAGCGTCAAGGCTGCGGCTTTTATCAACCTTATAAAAGCGTTCGAAAACTCGGGAAAGCTCTTCCTTTTTAATTCCCGTGCCGCTGTTCTTGATTTTAAGCTCAATCGTTGAATCGTTATTACTAAGGGTGAACTGAATGTAGCCGCCCTCGTTTGTGAATTTAACGGCATTGTCAATCAGATTATAGATTGCCTGATAAATCATATCGGGGTCTGCAACTATATAAGTCGGCTCAAAGGCGTCCAGCCCGCGAATGTCAATCTGCTTTTCCTCAATCTTTTGCTCAAAGGTTAAAAGAATGTGGATAATCTGGTCTGCAATATCGTAGTTGCGGGGCTTCATTTCAAAGTCGCCGCTTTCAATTTTGCTCATATTCAGCATAGAAACCACGAGCCTTGAAAGCCTCTTGATTTCCATGCTTACGATATTCAGGTAATATTCCTGCTTATCCTTTGAAACGGTGCCGTCAAGTATGCCGTCAATGAAGCCCGCGATGGAGGTCATCGGCGTTTTCAGCTCGTGCGAAACGTTTGAAACGAAGCTTCGTCGGCTGCTTTCAAGCACGTCAAGCGCGTCCGCCATATCGTTGAACGCCCTGCCCAAATCGGCAAGCTCGTCGTCACCCTCAACCTTAACGCGGTAAGAAAAATCGCCCACTGCAAATTGCTTTGCCGCCTTGCTCATCTGCTGAAGCGGGGTAACCATTTTCTTCGTAAGATAGTATAAACAGATGAAAGCAAGAATCAGGCAGAAAAATGCGGATATCAGAAATATTCTGAAAACCGCAAGGGAAAGGTTATAAAAGCCCGTTTCCGAAATTGCAAAAATCGTGCCGATAATTCTGCCGTCGGAGTATATCGGCTCGCCGACCACGAAGCTCGTCTTGCCGCCCACGCTGACGGTGCTTACAATCTCGCCCTCCTGATAAACCGCGGAAAGGATATTGCTGTCAATCACAATATCGTCGTGCACGATGCAGGGCGTGAAATAGCCGTAAATCGGCATCGTGCCCGCTCTCTCCTTGCACAGGATTATGTTGCCGTCAGCGTCGCAAACGAAAACGTCCGCATCAATGGAAACGGAAACGGTTGCAAGCGTTTCGCACAACAGCTCCTTTTCCATAGAATATTTATAGTTCATATCCTGCGTAATCAGGGTGCCCTCAATCGTGTTTGAAATGGATTCAACGTTCTGCCTCAGCAGCGCGGTGCGCTCTGCCGCCGTGTAATTATTTACAAGCAGCACAAGAGAAACACCAAGCACAATCAGTAAAGCCAGAAAGATTACACCGAAGGTGAGGAAATATTTGGTGAAAATATTCGATTTTATATGAAGCCTCGCGGCAAGTTTATCAAGCCACGAGGTCTTTTTTGAATCTGTTTTTTCAGACATTATCCGTGATTAATCCTTGGTTTCAAATTTATAGCCAACGCCCCAGACGGTTTTGAGCGCCCATTTATCGGAAACGCCCTCAAGCTTTTCGCGCAGGCGCTTAACGTGAACGTCAACCGTGCGTGAATCGCCGTAATAATCAAAGCCCCAGACCTCGTCAAGCAGCTGGTCGCGCGTATAAACTCTGTTCGGATTTGAAGCAAAGTGGTAAATCAACTCAAGCTCCTTGGGCGGCGTGTCAATAACCTCGCCCTTAACCTTAAGCTCGTAATTAACGATGTTGATTTCAAGGTTATCATAGATTACGGGCTTCTTGCCTGCAACGGCAGCCTCGCCCTCGCCCTTCGTGCGGCGGAGCACTGCCTTAATTCTTGCCATAACCTCCTTGGCGTCAAACGGCTTGGTAACGTAATCGTCCGCGCCAAGCTCTAAGCCGAGCACCTTGTCAAAGGTTTCGCCCTTTGCCGTAAGCATAATAATCGGGGCAGAGGAGGTTTTGCGGATTTCTCTGCAAACCTGCCAGCCGTCCATTTTCGGCAGCATAATATCAAGCAGCACCAAATCGGGCTCCTTGGCTGCAAAGGTGTCAACCGCAGCCTGTCCGTCGTTTGCAACGAAAACGGTGTAGCCCTCATTTTCAAGATAAAGCTTTAAAAGCTCTGCGATATTAGCGTCGTCGTCAACAACAAGAATTTTATTGCTCATATTTTTCTCCCTCACTATTGTGATTATTTTAAATCCCTTTTTTGTTTATATTTTTATTTTTCGGTTAATAAACGGTTAAGTTTGTTAATTATGTTTTAATTTTGTTTTACCAATTTTTGCCGCTCTTTTCGGCGCTCTCAACGAAATCAACGAACTGCTTTGCGCATCTCGGCGAACGCCCTCCGCGGGTAATTGCCCAGCGCTCGGCTGCGGCGCAAAGTCGGTCTGAATCAACCTTAAGCCCGCGGTCTGCCGCAAGCTTTTCAACGATGTCAAGATAATCCTTTTTATCGGGATTAACGAAGGTTATCGTCAGCCCGAAGCGGTCCGAAAGGCTAAGCTGCTCCTGCATAACGTCGTTTCGGTGAACGTCGTTTTCCCTGTCCGAAAAGCTTTCCTTAATTAGGTGCCGCCTGTTTGAGGTGGCGTATATAATAATATTTTCATTATTGCCGGAAAGGCTGCCCTCCAGCGCCGCTTTAAGCGAGCCGAAGGAATCCTCGTGCGAATCAAAGCATAAATCGTCAATGAAAATAATGAATTTCATCGGGCTTTTTGAAAGCCTTTCGCGAATGAGCGGCAGCTCCGTTATATCGCTTTTCGCAAGCTCAATCATTCGCAGCCCCTGCGGCGCATATTCGTTGAGCACCGCGTGCACGGTTGAGCTTTTGCCCGTGCCCCTGTCCCCGTAAAGAAGAACGTTGTTTGAGGGGTGGCCGTTTAAGAAGCTCTCCGTGTTGTTAACAACCTTGCTTCGCGGCAGCTCGTAATTCTTTAAATCCGTCAGCCGAATGGGGTCGGTTGCCTCAATAGGAACGAGGCGTTGCCCCCTCCAGTGAAAAGCAGTGTATTTTGCAAAATCGCCGTAGCCGTTCTTGCGGTGGTAAGCGCAAAGTGCGTCAAGCTGCTCTGCCCAATTTTCCGTCAGCGGAGGGGCGGGCGTGCCGTTCTCCCACGCAGGCAGCGTTTTCAAAACCGCCTTGAGGTCTGATTCCCCAACCGCCTCTGCAATATCCGCAGGGGTAACGGCGGCAATCGCCTCAAGCTTTTCAAGGTCGCTTTTAACGCCGCTGATAACCGCCTCGGGCAGCTCGCTTTCCCTGCCTGCGGCAGCAGCTCTCGAAAAAGCATTTGCATTTGATAAAACCAGGCGGGAAATATAATCCCTCAGCGATTTCTGCTCCGAAACAAGCCTGAAAAAGCGGCTCTGCCTTTCAAGCACTGCTTCGCTCCCCGTGCTTTTCAGCAGCTCCAGCAGGGCGGCGAGGATTTCATCATCCCGAACGTCGTACACGCAAAGCGCTTCAATGTAGTATTTTAATCGTGAGACCGTGTTCATAATTAATCCCGTTTCCATACATAATTGAAAATAATATATACACAGCTATTTTACTACGACTGAACAGATTTTACAAGAGATAACTAAAATCAACCTTAAATTTTTGAATATTTATAACAATAATTACACCTTGACGAATGAAATCTAAAGTAATATAATATTAGGCAACAATGCTAACACTATGTGCTAACATATAATATTTATTATATCGGAGGAAAGAAAAATGGCAGAAGCAAAACTCTATCATCAGGAAGATTGTAATCTGGATTACCTTGCAGGCAAGAAAATTGCAATCATCGGTTATGGCTCACAGGGCCATGCTCACGCACTTAATTTAAAGGAGTCCGGCTGCGACGTTATCATCGGCCTTTATGAGGGCAGCAAATCCTGGGCGAAGGCAGAGGCTCAGGGCTTTGAGGTTTTCACAACCGCAGAGGCTGCTAAGAGAGCTGATATCATTATGATTCTCATTAACGATGAGAAGCAGGCTGATATGTATAAGAAGGATATTGAGCCTTACCTTGAGGAAGGCAATATGCTTATGTTCGCTCACGGCTTCAACATTCATTTCGGCTGCATTAAGCCCCCGAAGTTTGTTGACGTAACTATGATTGCTCCCAAGGCTCCGGGCCACACCGTTCGCTCAGAGTATCAGGCCGGCAAGGGCACACCGTGCCTTGTTGCCGTTCATCAGGACGCTTCAGGTCATGCGCTTGATAAGGCTCTTGCTTATGCGCTCGGCATCGGCGGCGCTCGTGCAGGCGTTCTTGAAACCACCTTCAGAACCGAAACCGAAACAGACCTCTTCGGCGAGCAGGCTGTTCTTTGCGGCGGCGTTTGCGCTCTTATGCAGGCTGGTTTTGAAACTCTCGTTGAGGCAGGCTATGACCCGAGAAACGCTTACTTTGAATGCGTTCACGAGATGAAGCTCATCGTTGACCTTATTTATCAGTCAGGCTTCGCAGGAATGAGATATTCAATTTCAAACACTGCTGAATACGGCGATTACATCACAGGCCCGAAAATCATCACGGATGACACCAAGAAGGCTATGAAGAAAATTCTTTCTGATATTCAGGATGGCTCCTTTGCTAAGGAATTCCTTCTTGATATGAGCGATGCAGGCCGCCAGGTTCACTTCCAGGCTATGAGAAAGCTTGCTGCCGAGCATCCCGTTGAGAAGGTTGGCGCAGAGGTTCGTCAGCTTTACAGCTGGAATTCAGAGGAAGATAAGCTCATCAATAACTAATAAGCAAAAGCAAAAGGATGTTCCGATCGGAACATCCTTTTTTTGTATAATGTAGGGGATGCCAACTCGGCGCCCCGCTTTTTTATTTATTTTTTAATTAGTGGGGACAAATTTTAAACCCCATTTTGAAGCAAAGTCTGCAGCCGCAGAACCTTTTTCTCCGTATACAACCATAGAGCTGGAATATGAAAGTCCTACTGCGCCAAAAATATGATCATTAATGGAAGTTATATTTGCCGGTATTACTATTTCCTCTAAATTTATACAACCGAACAACAAGCCCTCTGAAAGCCACTCAATCTTATTACCAAAAGATATTTTTTTCAAATTATTACATTCCGAAAAAGCATAGGGAAAAATGGAGGTTACACTATCCGGTATTGCAACAATTTCCAATCCCGTTTCAGTAAATGCCCTTTCGCCAATCTCTTGAATGTTTACGCCCCATTCAATATTAGTTAATTCATAATTATTTGCAAAAGCATATTTTGGTATTTCTATGAGTTGATTGCTTAATACTATAGATTCAAGATAGCAATAATGAAAGGCGTATTCACCGATTATTTTAACGCTATCCGGCAACACCAATTCCTTTAACGAAGTATCATCAAAAGCGCCTGCGCCTATTTCAAAAACATTTTTTCCGAATTCCACCGAGACCAAATCCTCGCAAGCGCCAAATGCATAGTCGCCTATATAATAAACAGAATCGGGGATAATCACAGAGGTTAATGAATATCCCAATGGAGTTCCAAAGCTATTCCGCTGATTTAATCCAAACGCTTCGGCTGCAATCGATCTAACCGGAAGATTATCTAATTCATTCGGTATTTTAACTTCGCCGGTAATATCCTCTCCTGTTATGCCTGTAATTTCAACATAGGTTTCATAAACATCATATGTAAATGTATCGTTTTGCGAAGGATATTGCAAAGTTTCTGTTCCTGTTGGATTATATGCTTTTTCATAATCCTTTGCATAATCATTATCGCCCTCATCCTCTAAATATTCGTCAAGAGCGTCGTCAATTTCATCTTCGCCGTAATTATCGTAAGCAGCATTATTTCCGTAATCGTAATTAGAGGAGCCGCCGCTGTTAAAAATAGCGCTAATCACTGAAATTAAAATGATTGCTCCGATAACCGAGGCAGCTATGATAATGATTTTTTTCTTTTTATCCATTGGTAATTTAACCGGTTTTCCGCTGGTTAAATTCTCATATGATAACCTTGGCTGCGCAGGCTCAACGATAAAGCTTTCCTGCTGAGCGGGATTGCCGCAAAAGGCGCAAAATTTCGCGCCTGTCGGAACTTCATTGCCGCATTTATTACATTTCATATATGCATTCTCCTCGTTTATGAGATATACTTGTCGCTTACTCCGTACTTGTTTTCTCCCTTTTCACTATCCATAACTTCAAAGACAAATAAAATAATTGCGCCAATGCAGGGAACAAGCGAAAGGAGAATCAGCCATCCTGTCTTTCCGATATCGTGCAATCTTCTTACAATCATTGCAACACACGGAATTATAATGGCAATGGCGTATATTGCGATGAGAGCAATAGCAATCAAAAGAATCGGTTGGTCAGCGGTAATGGGTTGATTTTCAATATCGTTCAATACTGCCGTATAATCCGAATTGCCTGAATTAAGCGCGATTGCATAAATAACCGATAATATAGCCTCGATTATAACGTTAATAATAGTTGCATTCCAAAAATCAGAGCGTCTTGTTCTTCCCTTGAAATTGAAAAAGTTTTTCCAAAATAAGCCATATGATTTAAAAATATTGTTTTTAGGATTTGTATTCATCCTCTTTTCCTCCAATCAATAATTAATCTGATAAATAATAATCTTTATAGCAGTCCTTGCAGACCTTTTCCTTTTCGCCAAACCAGGAGATTGTGTAACGCTTTCCAAAGTAAATCTCGTCGCACTCGGGGCAACGGTGAAAGTTAGTTAGCGTTACCATTACAATCAAAAGAATAATCGCCGCGGCAATTATTTTCGGAAGCTTCGCCTTTTTGCCGTTGATTAAAACGGGTTGCTTTTGCATTGCAGCATTTAAAACAGGCGGAGCATTCACATTAATCTGAGAAGTTTTCAGCTGTGCGCCGCATTTGGCGCAGAACCTCTGCTCGCCATTAACTTCGAAGCCACAGTTATGACAGTACATATGCTATTCCTCCTTAGCTATGCTTTCATCAGTGCCGAAAGAGCTTGTTGACACTTCCGCTTTTGCACCGCAAGCCACACAAAATGCCGCGTTATCCGGCAGTGGCGCACCGCATTCTTTGCAACGGTTTTCAGCATATTCAATTTTGTTTCCGCAATTGATACAAAAAGAAGAATTAATCGGTATGCTTGTGTTGCAAATCGGACATTTCATTAAGCCGTTTATTTTGTCACGTTCAACCAAGAGTGCCTCCATCGAAGCAATCTGTTGTTCAATTTGCTTTATCTGCGGCAGGAATGATTCTGAATAATCATTTTCTTTAGCCCAATTGTAGAATGCTTTTCCGAGCTCTAAGTATAAGCTGTTAAGGTTTTTTTCCTCTTCAGACAGCTTCACGCCAAGCTTTGTTTTTGCATACGCGTCCTGTGAGCTTTTAGAGATTTTTTTACCAAAATCATTGATAAACGCCATTCGCTTTCACCTCCCAAAAATAAAAAATGCGCACAGTTAAACTGTGCGCAAAAAAACGCAAGCTCAACTGTCGCCAAACATTTTCACATATTCTGTCAACAAGGATACGCAAATAAGAGCATGCATTTTTATCATAGGAGATAAAAATAGCGTACCCGAAAGTTGACTTGTTAATTTGTGAAAATATTTGGCAATTTCATTTTATCATTTTATTATTTAATAGTCAAGGATAAGTCACATAGCGTTGCCGGCATAGGCACTGTAAAGAAAAACTCCGAAAAAGAAAAAACCCTCCCTTGTGTAAAGGGAGGGTGCCGTCATTAGGCAGTCGGAGAAATTGTTACAACCCCTCAGTCGCATAAACAAGGCTCCCCTTACACAGGGGAGCCTTATATATGTTAAAACTTCTTTATTACAGAGGCCCTAAGGGCTGTCCTTAAATTCTTATTAATCAAGCTTTTCGCCGCGGGGGCCGATGTATTGCGCATTGCCGAAGGCGAGAATATAAACGAAAATTACGGGGAACAAAACCAATCCGATTCCGAAAGCCGTGCTTTTGCCGTAAGCCTTAGCAAGCCTGATGTTAACCAAAATATAATAAATAATGTTAACAACCGGAATGAAATAAAGAAGGAATTTCAAACCGTTGCGGTCCGCAATTTTGCAAATCTTATAAGCATTGATAATCGGAATGAACGCCCAAAAGCCTGATTCGCCCGCTTTTGTGAAAACCTTCCAGATTGCAATTGCCGAAACAACATAAACAACAAGTGCGAAAATGCCTGTTTGCCCGTTAACGATACCGTCAACAGCGTTCCAATAATCCTGCATAATCGTTTCCTCCTAATATTTAATAAAATCATTATATCAAAAAGCTTTACAAAAGTAAAGTGATGAAGCAAAATTTACAGGCTGATATTTTATAATCTTGCCTCAAGGCGGAAAATTGGCTTGCCCTCGTCAACAAATTTCTGCTCGTATTCCGTCACAATATTGCCCTCAAAATCGCTGCTGTGCAAATCAAGGCTGATATTCGAAAGCTTAAAGCCGTTTTGCGAAAGGCTTTCAATTGAATATTCAAAAAACTTCTGATTGTCCGTCTTCTGGCAGACAACGGCATTTTCCGTCATCAGCTCCTTATAAATATCAAGAAAGGCCTTGCTCGTCAGGCGGTGGTTTTCATAAGTGCTTTTGGGGTAAGGGCAGCTGAAATTAAGAAAGATTGCCTCAACGCTGTTATCATCAAGGTATGCCGGCAGATACTGCGCGTTGCAGCGCATAAAGTGAACGTTTTTCAGCCCTGCCGCCTTCGCCTTTTCGCACGCGGAAACCAAAACGTTTGCCTCCATCTCAACCGCAAGCAGGTTAAGCTCGGGGTGCTGCGCCGCATAGGTGCAGGCAAAGGTGCCCTTGCCGCAGCCTATTTCAAGCACGAGCGGATTGCCGTTGCCGTAAACGCCTTTTAAATCAAGCAGGTCGCGGTTTTCCTTCGCGTTTTTAAAGTTTAAGTCCTTGTATTCACAGTCGGTTAAGTATTCGCTCACAGCCTCCAGGCGTGAATCAAGGTTTTTCTTTTTTCTCATTCTCATATAATGGTTCCGCCTCCAACAACCTTATCGCCGTCGTAGAGCACGAGCGCCTGCCCTGCGGTAACGGCTCGCTGCGGCTCGTCAAAAACAACTTTAATCGTGTTGCAATCAAGCTGAATTGCAGTGCCGCTTTGCTCCTTCATATTATATCTCGTGCGCGCCTTTACGCGCATTTCGCCCTTGATTTCGGGCACTGAAATTAAGTTTATATCCGTTGCCGTAACCTCGGTTGTGAAAAGGGAAGCTCCCGTCGTCAGCACAACCTCGTTTTTCTCCAAATCCTTTCGGGTAACGAAAAGCGGCTGCTTGTAAGCAATGCCAAGCCCCTTGCGCTGACCGATTGTGTATCTGATCAGCCCGTTGTGCTCGCCGAGGATTTCGCCGCTCTCAAGCACGAATTTGCCCTTCGGGTAAGTCCTTCCCGTGCGGCGCTCGATGAAGGCGGCGTAATCGCCGTTGGGCACGAAGCAGATGTCCTGGCTGTCCTTCTTGTGAGAATTAACGAAGCCGTTTTGCTCCGCAAGCTCGCGGATTTCGGATTTGCGGTATTTGCCGAGCGGGAAGCAGGTGTGCGCAAGCTGCTCCTGAGTTAAGGAGTAGAGCACGTAGCTCTGGTCCTTGCTTTCGTCCGCGCCCTTTTTCAGAAGCCGGCGCCCCGAGCTTTCGTCAAATTCCACGGTGGCGTAATGCCCCGTAACGATGCAGTCGCAGCCAAGCTCCTGCGCGCGCAGGAAAAGCTTTTCAAATTTCAGGAAACGGTTGCAGTCAATGCAGGGATTGGGCGTGCCGCCGTTTTCGTAGGTCGCAATGAATTTGTCAATAACCCTTTTTTCAAATTCATCCTTAAAGTTGAAAACGTAATAGGGCATACCGAGCCTGCGCGCAACCGCTCTTGCATCCTCAACGTCGTCAAGCGAGCAGCAGGTTTTTTCAGCCGCAATGCCGATATCCTCATTGTCATAAAGCCGCATTGTTGCGCCGATGCAATCAAAGCCGCTTTGCTTCATCAAAAAGGCGGCAACGCTGCTGTCAACGCCGCCGCTCATTGCGATAAGTGCCTTTTTGTTCATATATTATCCGCCGTATTCAATCATTTTGTCTATGCAGCTTTTTGCTTTCAGGCGTGTGTCCTCATCAATCAGGATTTCCTCGCCGAATTCGCCGTTAACGCAAAGCAAAAGCTCGGGCAGGGTGCCAAGCTTCATATTGTGGCACACCAAATCCTTTGAAAGGGGATAGAATTTTTTATCGGGGCAGTCATACTGCAGGTGCTCAACAATGCTGTTTTCCGTGCCGATAATGAATTCCTTTGCGTCGCTTGCCTTTGCAAAATCCATAATGCCCGAGGTTGAGCCTATGTAATCTGCGTGCTTAACAACCTCGTCGCGGCACTCAGGATGAACGAGTAAAAGCGCGTCGGGATGAGCTGCCTTTGCCTCCAGCGCGTGCGCCTCCGTCATCCTTGCGTGGGTGGGGCAGCCGCCGTGAACAAGCTTGATGTTCTTATCCGGGCACTGCTCGGAAACGTAAGTGCCGAGGTTAATATCGGGAATAAAGATGATGTTTTTCTCGGGCATTGCATTCACAATTTTAACCGCGGAGCTGCTTGTAACGCAAACGTCGCAAACGGTTTTAAGCTCGGTGGTCGTGTTGATGTAAGCCACAACGGCGTAATCGGGATTAGCCTCCCTCATAGCGCTGATAAGCTCCTTGTCCATCTGCTCCGCCATCGGGCAGCCCGCGTCGGGATTTGCAAGAATAACCCTTTTATCAGGTGAAAGCACCTTAACGGTTTCCGCCATAAAGCGCACGCCGCACATAATAACGGTTTTCTGCGCCACGTTTGCGGCTTTAACCGAAAGGGCATAGCTGTCGCCCACGAAATCGGCAACCTCGCAGATTTCCCTTGCCTGGTAAGAATGGGCAAGAATGCAAATATCCTTTTCCTTTTTCTGCTCTAAAATCTTCTGCTGTAATTCATAAACAGTCATAGTCAGCACCTTTTTATTGGTAAGTGTGGGTTGCAGTCAGTTCGGGCGGTCGGGGTCGCCCGCCCCTACAATCACGCCAAAAAGTAATTTGTAGGGGACGCCGACCTCGGCGTCCCGTTAGTTTTGTAATATCTTAGCCTTTGTGGCAGTGCTCGCAGTTGCCGCAGTCCTTAAATAATTCGGGGTCGTATTCAATGCCGTTGCGGTCATAATAATCCTTAACGGCAGCCTTAACAGCCTCCTCGGCAAGCACTGAGCAGTGAATTTTGTGTGCCGGCAGACCGTCAAGCGCCTCAACAACCGCCTTGTTTGAAAGGGAAAGCGCTTCCTCAACGCTGTGCCCCTTTATCATTTCGGTTGCCATTGATGAAGTTGCAATTGCGCTGCCGCAGCCGAAGGTGATGAATTTAACGTCAGTAATGATGTCATTCTCAACCTTAATATACATTCTCATAATATCGCCGCAAACTGCGTTGCCTACTTCGCCTACGCCGCTTGCATCTTCCATTTTGCCGACATTTCTCGGATTCTGGAAATGGTCCATAACCTTTTCGCTATATAACATGCTGCATTTCTCCTTTTTCAAGTGCGTCCCAAATCGGGCTCATATTCCTGAGGTATTCAACAACCTCGGGCACGCATTTAATAATGTAATCAATTTCTTCCTCGGTGTTCTCCTCGCAGATTGAAAGGCGAAGCGAACCGTGCGCAACCTCGTGCGGCAGTCCGATTGCCAGAAGCACGTGGCTGGGGTCAAGCGAACCTGATGTGCAGGCAGAGCCGCTGGAGGCCTCAATGCCCTTTGCGTCAAGAAGCAGAAGCAGGCTTTCGCCCTCAATGCCCTCAAAGCACATATTAACGTTGCCCGGCAGTCTTTGCTGCAAATCGCCGTTAACGGTGCTGTGCGGGATTTTTGAAAGCCCATCAATCAGCTTGTCCCTCAAAGCGGAAACGTAAGCCGCATTTTTATCAATGTTTTTGCAGGCGTCGTCAAGCGCCTTAGCCATACCCACTATTGCGGGCAGGTTTTCGGTGCCGGCTCTCTTGCCGCGCTCCTGCGCGCCGCCCTCAATCAGGCTCTGCAGCATAATGCCCTTGCGGCAGTAAAGCGCGCCGACTCCCTTGGGGCCATGGAACTTGTGCGCCGAAAGTGAAAGCATATCAATGTTCATTTCCTTAACGTCAATTTTGATATGCCCCGCAGCCTGAACGGCATCCGTGTGGAAAAGCACCTTCTTTTCCTTGCAGATTTTGCCGATTTCGGCAATGGGCTCGATTGAGCCGATTTCGTTGTTTGCAAACATTATTGTAACAAGGCAGGTATCCTCCCTGATTGCGGCTGCAACCTCCTCGGGAGATATAACGCCGTTCTTGTGAACGTCTAAGAGAGTAACCTCAAAGCCCTGCTTTTCAAGCTTTTTAAGAGTGTGAAGCACGGCGTGGTGCTCAAAGGCGGTGCTGATAATATGCTTCTTGCCCTTGCGCGCGCCGAGAATTGCGCCGGTGTTGATTGCCTGGTTGTCAGCCTCGCTGCCGCCCGAGGTGAAATAAATCTCTCTCGGCTCGCAGCCAAGGTTTGCGGCAACGCTTTCCCTTGCCTGTGCAAGCACCTCCGCAGCCTTCTGCCCCGTGGTGTGCAGGCTGGAGGGATTGCCGTAATATGTTTCAAAAATCGGCTGCATTGCTTCAAGAGCCGATTTGCTTATCTTGGTCGTTGCCGCATTATCTGCATAAACAAACATTGCATTAAGCCTTCCTTTGCGTGTAATTTTCGGTTAGGTAAGTTTAACTCCTACCGAAGCACTATGATTATATATCTTTAATTATAAGTTGTCAATATATATTATATCTTAATTTACTATATTAACCCTAAAAAATCAAGAGCAATATTTATTGACAGCGGCGGATTTTTCATATTATAATAAAATTGTCATAATAATGATTAAAATTCAAAGAAAGGGGTAATTATTATGAAGAAGCTTATAAGCGTATTGCTTGCAGTTCTTATGATGGCTTCCTGCTTTGCGGGCTTAAGCCTCAATGCTTCTGCTGCTCAGCCCGAGGGCTGGTATTATAATTCTGAAATTGAGCAGTGGCTCTATTATGAGAACGGCAGCTACGTTGCAAGTGACTGGAGAAAAATCGGAGGCAAATGGTATTATTTCGATTATGACGGCTGGATGCTTTGCGGCACTATTGAGGAAATAGACGGTGATTATTATTACTTCAACGCAAGCGGCGCAATGCTGACGGGCTGGATTAAGAGAGTTGCCTATTATTCCGATTATAATACCGATATTTATTGGTATTATGCATACAGCAACGGCAAGCTTGCCGATGGCTGGGCAAAAATCAGCGGCACCTGGTATTATTTTGACCTTGCTATGGAAACGGGCAGCATTAACATTGACGGCAAAATTTATGCCTTCAATAAGAGCGGCGCGTGGATTTCAAAGGGCTGGGGTCAGGACTCCTGGGGCTGTTGGTATTACGTAGGCTCAAAGGGCACCTGCCTGACGGGCTGGCAGAAAATCGGCGGCACCTGGTATTATTTTGACACCTATGACGGCAGAATGTATTACGGTCAGTGGTCTATTGACGATAAGGATTATTTCTTTACGGGCAGCGGCGCTTGGGTTGAAAAGCCTGCAAACGGCTGGAACAGCGCAACCGTAACGTTATATAACAGCAACGGCAAGTCATATAAATACACCGAATGGGCGTATTATCAGAACGGCAAGGCTGTCAAGGGCTGGAAAAAGCTCAGCGGCAAATGGTATTATTTCAACACTGAGCATGGCAATATGATTGCTAACGGCTCTTATGATGTGAATGACGCGTTCTATTATTTTAACAAGGACGGCAGTCTGAGGGAAAAGCAGGGCTGGATTCAGGATGTTGATTATGACGGCACTAAATACAGCTGGTATTACGTTAACAGCGA
Source organism: uncultured Eubacterium sp. (assembly GCA_905234995.1). Taxonomy (GTDB): domain Bacteria; phylum Bacillota; class Clostridia; order Oscillospirales; family Acutalibacteraceae; genus Eubacterium_R. Next base: position 23,498 of record CAJOJV010000005.1, read on the forward strand.
CGGCACCTGCGCTATAGATTGGCAGCAAATCGGCGGAAAATGGTATTATTTCGGCTATTCAGGCGAAATGTTTGCTAATTCAATTGCTGAAGATGAGGATGATTATTTCTTCCTTGGCTCAGACGGCGCAATGGTTACCAAGGTTGGCTGGGTAAGCATCAAGGAAATCGGCTATAACGGAAAAACTTACACAACCTGGTATTATGTTGAGGATTCAGTCGGCAGACTTGCAAAGGGCTGGAGAGTTATAAACGGCACGAGCTATTATTTTGACACCGAATATGCATATATGTATGCAAACGGCGAATATGAAATCGGCGGCGATTGGTACACCTTTGATAAGAGCGGCGCTTGCATAGGCGTTGGATAAAAAGCAAAACGGTATCGGAGAAATCCGATACCGCATTAAAAAGGGCTTGTTCATCGAACAAGCCCTTTTGCTTTTAAACTTTACCAACCGAAGCGGACAAAGGTAATCGTGCATTTGCCCGTGCCTGCGTGAAGCGCAGCCTGGTGGCCGCCCGGTGTGAAGATATCAATTCTGCCGGCGCTTGAAAGTCCGCCGCCGCCGCGGTCAACAACCGTGTAATTAACGCCGTTAACGCTGATTACAGAGCCCATTGGCAGCCAGTTGCAGGCAATATAATACGGGTCAGGCATACCGGTGTAAACCTTTCTGCCGGAAGCGGTGATGCCGTTTGATTTGCCGCAGCACTTTGCGCACATACAATAATGCGTGTATTTACCGCCGATGGACTGGCCGAGCGTGTAACCGCCGTAAGAGGTAACTCCGTTCGGGGTAACGTCAGCAGCCTTTGTGCCGACTGTTTTAACCTCAGTAACGGGCTCCTTGGTGATTGTTTCGGAAAGGGTTTCCTTTGAAGCCTCTTCGCCGTTAACGTACTTGATTCTGTAGGTTACGTTCTTTTCGCCGTTTTCACCCTCAACCTCAACCTGGGTTGTGCCGATTTCAAGGCTGTCATCAGTTTTGGTTTCGGTGGAATACTTAATGGTTTCGGTTTTTTCAACGGTTTCGTAGGTTACTCTGAAAACGCTGATTTCCATTCCGTCCTCAAGCTCCGTGTCAAGAGCGGGCTCGGTGTAATCGTCTGCGCCGAGGATAATGCCCTCAAGAGCAAGCGCGTCCTCAACAGTGCCGCCGAAAACGGTTTTGGTAACGGTTGCGCCGTCTGCATTCACGGTGATGGTTTTGATGTTAACGATTGTGATAACCATGCCGTTTTCAACGAGTGCGGCGGTATCATAATCCATAACGCATTTTTCAGTGCTGAGACCAAGCTCCTCAAAAGCCTCGCCAACAGTGTCTGCATAAACCCCAAAGGTTTTGATTTCATCACCGATTTTGATGTTAATCGTATTTAATCTGTCAATAACGATAGTGCCGCCCTTGCCTGCTTCAAAGCCTGCAATGCTGAGCCTGTCGCTTGAACCTATTGTTAAATTTGCCTCATTCAGGATTTCGAGTGGTTCAGTTTCTTCTGTTGTAATTGTCATTTCCCTGCCGTTATCGTTGATAACAACGTTGTATTCATCGCTTGCGCCTGCGAATACGCTTGAGGTGAAAAGCGAAAGGATGCAGAGAAGAACAATTACGGTTGCCGGTATATAGCGCACGGTGCGCTTTAATCGGACAACGGTTGATTCACTAGTCATCTTAATCTCCTTATTATTGGCCTGAGTTTCTATGTTTTATCAGCCCGCCCATAATATTTTTGGGTTAGATTTGGGCGCGCCTTCTGCCGCTGTTTCTCAAACCTTGTGCATTATAGTAATAAAAATTGGTCTTGTCAAATAAAAAATTTTGAAATTTTTGTATAGTTTTAACAAATTACAAAAAAGTTACAACACAAGATACAATCGCGAACCCAACATCTTGTGCAGTTGACGCTTTCGCACAATAAAGTGTAAAAGCGAAATTTTGGGCATTTTTAAAGAAATTGACTATGGCTGTAACGAATTTGTAACTTTTTCGGCATAAAAAACAGACTGTTACGCCATATCTTGTGCCGCACATCGGCATATTGCCGCGGCGTCTCAAGATGCTGTTGCAAAAATTTACATTTGGATTTGTATTAATTATAATAATTAATTACATAATATTGTTGCTTTATACCGTTGTTTTCGCCCCCGTCCTTGTCCGATATTTGTGATTGACATTAATTCCCTCTTAATATATAATATGTAAGCAATCCAAAATAATACATAAATGCCCACATAGTTCAACGGATAGAATAAGTCCCTCCTAAGGATTAGATGAAGGTTCGATTCCCTCTGTGGGTGCCAAAAATCCCGTACAGCCATTCGCTGTACGGGATTTTTTGATAGAAATCTTTTATGGATGAGCTTGTTCTAATCTCTACCGTTATTCAATCTCTGAAGTATTGACTAAAAAAACGGCGCTGTGATATACTTTGATTACAGGGAGGGATGGCGATGAACGATTTTGATTTCGGCAATTATCTGTGCGGGTTGCGCGAGGGCAGGGGGCTTTCGCAGGCTCAGCTTGCAGAATTGCTCGGTGTAACCGACAAGGCGGTTTCCAAATGGGAAAACGGCAGAGCAAAGCCGAAAACCGATACCATAAGAAACATTGCGGAAATCTTTGGCGTTTCCGTTGATGAATTGCTGAAAATGAAGGAGGCAAAGCCAATGCCCGATATCACAAAAATAGTTATCACAGGCGGACCATGCGGCGGAAAATCAACGGCGATGAGCTGGATTCAGAATGCGTTTACCGAAATGGGCTACACCGTGCTCTTTGTTCCCGAAACGGCAACGGAGCTTATCACCGGCGGCGTTGCTCCGTGGACCTGCGAAAGCAATCTGGATTTCCAGAAGCACATTGCAGAGCTGCAGATGAAAAAGGAGCAGATTTTTGAAGCTGCGGCGCGCAATATGAATGCCGAAAAGGTGCTGATAGTGTGCGACCGCGGTGAGATAGACAATAAGGTGTATATGTCCCCCGATGAATTTGAATGCGTGCTCAAGGCTGTTGGCAGCAACGAGGTTAAGCTGAGGGATGATTATGACGCCGTGTTTCATCTTGTAACTGCTGCAAAGGGCGCCGAGGAATTTTACACCACGGCTAATAATTCAGCCCGCACGGAAACGCTTGAGCAGGCTGCAGAAATGGATGATAAATTCATATCTGCCTGGACGGGACATCCCCATCTCAGAGTGATTGATAATTCAACCGATTTTGAAAATAAGATGAAGCGCCTGATTAAGGAAATCTCAACCTTCCTGGGTGAGCCGGTGCCGTATGAAATCGAGCGCAAATTCCTGATTGAATATCCCGATATCAGAATGCTGGAGCAAAACCCGAATTGCCGCAAGGTTAAGATTATTCAAACCTATATTCAGTCTGACGGCGAAGGCGAAGTGCGCATAAGGCAGCGTGGTGAAAACGGAAATTATATTTATTTCAAAACAACCAAAAAAGCAGTTGATTCAATAAAGCGCATTGAGGTTGAGCAAAGGCTTTCACAGGAGGAGTATCTGGAGCTTCTGATGCTTGCGGACACATCAAAAAAGCAAATCAGGAAGGACAGATATTGCCTTACCTATAATAATCAGTATTTCGAAATCGACGTTTATCCCTTCTGGCAGGATAAGGCAATTTGCGAAATTGAGCTGAGCAATGAAAACGATGCAATAGATTTCCCCGATTATATCCATATTATCAAAGAGGTTACGGAAGACGAGGAATACAAAAACGCAAGTCTGGCAGGTGCAATATGAACAAGAAGGTTAAAGTTTTAAAGGTGCTTATGACTGCAGCGTGGATTGCTGATGCGCTGCTTTTCAGCCTCGGATTTATCAGTGTTAAGCTGTTGGCTTTAACCGGAATATCCGTTGCTTTCGCGGTGCTTCCGATTGTGCTTACGATTGCATATATTATTGTGTCGAATAAAGCCAAAAAGTCCAACAAGCCCGATTTAACCGCAGTGCCCGCGGAGAAAACGCAAAGCGTTGAGCCACAACCGCCCGCGCCAATCATTCCTCCTGAGAAGCAACCCGAGCCGATTAAGCAGAATAACGAATTTGAGCGACTTATGACGGGTCAGCTGATTGCCTTTTATAAAATAGACCACGACAAAAAATATATGGATGAATATATCAGAAGGCTCGTCGGGCTTGGTTTTACGGAGGAAGAGGCATTTAATCTGTTTGCAAACGAATCAATGAATATGAAACACGATTCCGTTAAGCTGCTTCAAAGCCCCACATATATTATTGATTTCTATTTTAATCTGAAAAATCGGATTCTGCCGTTAGATAATGATTATTATATTAAGCACAGAATGTTTTGCGTTTCGGAAATAACAAAAATCTGGGACGAGGCGGAATGGCATTATCACAACAGCCACGAAGCGGATATGCCCGATGACGTCTGGCACGAAATATATATGCTGACGCGATACGGCAGCGGCGAGCTTTTCATTAAAATGCTTACGGAAATCGCAGTAGATGCCAATATTGATATAAGCAAAATTCAGAAATATTCAAGGCACGAGCAGGATATGCTTTTTAAATACAAGTGGCATGAATAATCATTAAAACAAAAAACCGCACACGGGTTGTCCGTGTGCGGTTTAATAATTTATTGCTATTTAAAAATATCGTTTGCCCGCATAACTAATTCCTGCAGCGCGCTTTCGCCGAATTTATCAATTATAGCCTGAGCGCCTGCTTCATAGCTCGGGCTGCGGCTGCCCATATTGTGGCAGTCAGAGCCGATTATATCAATCTGCCCGCTTTCAAGATATTTGAAAAGCTTTCTTTTTGCAAGCATCGGCAAATCGGCAAAGCTGCTGATATTAACCTGAGTCAGGCAGCCGATATCGCGCAGAGCGTCAAGCGCGTTTTTGTTGCTCATAAGCCCGTGATATCTTTCGATATGCGCAAGAATGGGCGTAACGTTGTAATCATAAGAAAGTCTCTCAACGCGGTTAATCGTCTTTTCGTCAAACTTATCGGAGAAGGGATGCTCCAGCAAAAGATAGCGCGTGCCCTGAATACAAACGGGTGTGATATCCTCGTTGTTCATCATAAACCGGCTGATGTAAACCTCTGCACCAAGCAGGATTTCCGGACTGTCGGGCGGCAGGGCTGCTTTCAGCCCTTTATAAGCCGCGTCGCGCTTTTCAACAAAGCTTTCAAGCGAAACGGAATCGCTGTAATAATGCGAGGTGGAGATGATTTTTTTTGCGCCCTGTTCCTTCAGCGCGGCAATCATCTGCAGGCTTGTTTCAACGTCCCTTGCGCCGTCGTCAACAGCGGGCAGAATATGGCAATGAGTTTCAATTAAATTGTTAATTACCATAAATTCCACCGCCGTTATTATTTTTTCTTCTTTCTGCGGCTTGCGCCGTATTCATATCCGCCGTAATTGCCGTATCCGCCATAGCCGTAACCACCGTAGCCGTAGCCGCCATAGCCGTAGCCATAGCCGTAGCCATAGCCGTAGCGGTATCTATAATATCTGCTGTAATATCTGCCGTAGCCGTAGCGCTTTTGGCTGCTTTCCTCAAAGTTAACAACGAAGCCTAAAACGTTGGCGTTAATGAACTCAAGTGAAGCCAGCGCCTTGTCAATTTCAGGATAGGTTGAGGCGTTTGAACGAACGATGAGCACAACGCCGTCGGTTTCCTTAATAAGCGGAAATGCGTCGGAAACGACGTTGATGGGCGGTGTGTCGATAATTACGTAATCGTACTTATACTCAAGGCTGTCAAGAAATTCGCGCATAGGCTCTGAACCAAGCACCTCTGACGGATTCGGAGGAATTGAGCCTGAGGTGATGATTGAAAGATTCGGAATCTCCGTTTCGTGAACGATATCCGAAAAGTCTGCCTTTGCGCCGTTATTGACCACGGAGCCGAGATAATTGGTGAGCCCCGGCGCATTCGGAAGCGTGAAATAATGGTGGATTTTCGGCTTTCTTAAGTCGCCGTCAATCAGCAGCACCTTTTGCTCTGCTTCAGCAATGGAGATGGCAAGGTTGATCGTGGTTGTGGTTTTACCCTCGCTCGGTGCGGAGGAGGTAACGACGATCTGCTTGCAGCCCTTCTTCATAACGGAAAGCATAATGTTTGCTCTGATGGATTTGTATGCCTCCTCAGCCTTGAATTTAAGGCTGGAGTTAAGCGGCATATCCTTAAGCAGCACGCGGGAGGCATGAGGCACTTTATCCGTTTTCTTTGCCATTATTGCTCGCCTCCCTTCGCAGCATCGTCCGCGGTATTCATAGCGGTGTTATTTGCTTTTTTCTTCTTTTTCTTCTTTTTCTTGGATCTGCCGTATTCGTCATCAAAGTACGGAACAGAGCCGAGCACGGGGATTTCGTACTTGCGGGCAAGCTCCTCGGAGCCCTTGATTCTGATGTCGAACAAATCCTTAACGATTACAAATGCGGCAGCAAGCACAATGCCCGCAACTGCGCCGACTGCGCATTTTTTCGGGTAATTCATACTTTCCGCGCTGCCTGCCTTGAGAGGCGGGTCTTCAACCGAAGCAAGCACCAAGCCCTTGTTGGTAACGGACATTGACTGTGGAATGCATTCAACCAGGGATTGCGCAATATTATAGCTGAGCTCGGGGTCCGTTGTGGTAATCTTTGCCTTGAAAAGAGGAGTTCCCTCAACGGCTTCAAATGCGGTTGCGGACCTTATGGCGCTTGCGGAATAATTCTCTCCGTAATTATCGTGAAGATATTCGGAAACGGTTTCGTTAAACGCAACGGTTCTGAAAACCTCAATATAGGTGCTCAGCATTTTCATAGCGTAATTCATTTTGCTGGTTTCGCTGACTCTCTGCTGCGCATTGGTTTCCTGCATGGTGCTTGAAGAGCCGGTGCTATCCTGTAGCTCCTGAGAGCTGTCATCAACATAAGCAAGAAATTCAACCGTTGACGTGTAAGTCAGGGTAGTGAACTGATTAGTGTAAGCGTATGCAACGATTGAACCGATGAGCGCAAAAAGCACAAGCAGCTTCCATCTTCTCAGTAACAGATTGATTATTTTCTGAACATTTTCATCAATATTCAACGCTTTTTCCTCCAACAATTATTTGCCCTTAAAAAACTATGGGCTTGATAATAATCCAATTTGAATTTTACTTTATAATAATATATTTGTCAACCAAAATTATACATACTTGACAAAAAACAATAAATATTTAATAATATAGTTATAATATTTATTATATATTTTAACGGATAAGGGGTTGTTAAAATGGCAAACAGAATTTACGGTGCCGATAATGCGCCGCTTAAAATTCAGTTTATAACGGATTTGCATTATTATTCCAGAAAGTGCGGCACTGAGGGCAAGGCGTATGAAAACGCAGAGTCCAAAAGCCAGAAGATTATCAAGGATTCCGATCTGGTAATCAAGGCGGGCTTTGATATTCTTTGTGAGGATACCTCAACGGATATCATCGTGCTTGCAGGCGATACCACTAAGGACGGCGAAATAGATTCCCATAAGGAATTTATTGAAATGCTGTATGATTTGAAAAAGCGCGGCAAGCGAATTTACGTTATCACCGCAACTCACGATTTCCGCACCGAGGGCTACACTAAGGGCTATCAGGGTGATGAGGAAATTAAGGTGCCCGCCGTTGCAGACAGGCTGGATTTGTGGGACATGTATTATGATTTCGGTCCCAGCGAGGCGATTTCAACCTTCCGCGAGGGGCTTAGCTACGTTGTGCAGCTTGCTCCCGGCTACCGCCTCTTTGCTCTGAATGACGACACAAACGGCAAGCCTGACGGCGAGCGCGGCTCAGGCTATTCGGACGAGTGTATGGCTTGGATTATGGAGCAGCTTAAGGACGCTCAGGAGAACGACCAGTTCGTTATCGCGATGACCCATCATCCGATGGTTTCTCCCTCTCCGTTCTATTCAATAATCGGCAGCGGCGATATGCAGCGCAATCACGAAATTACGCGTGAGATTTTTGCAGACGCAGGTCTTCAGGTTATGCTGACGGGGCACACACACGTGCACGATATCGGCTTCGTTACGACGCCGAAGGGCAATCGCTTTTATGATATCGCCTGCGGCGCAATGCTCGGCTGCCCTCCGACTATGAGAAACGTTATTCTTGACCCTGCGAACGCCAAGGTTGACGTTGATACGATTATGATTAAAGAGGTGCCCGGGCTTGACACGGGCGGCAAGCCGTTTGATGAATATATGCGCGGCTTCTTCTTCGGTATGATAGGCGAGGTTGTTAACGCGCTTGCAAACGATTATGACCGCTTCACGGAAATGGCTTCCTCCTTCTCAATCAGCCCCGAAAAGGCAAAGAAGCTTAAGCCGATTTTAAGACCTGCGGGTAAGTTCCTCAACAGCCTCACCTTTAAAAAGGTTTGGCGCCTTTGCAAAAAGGAAAGCGGGCTTTCAAAGGCTGATATTGCGGATATCGCCGATAACAAGGTTGTTGATTTCATCCTTGAGCTCGTGCAGAATTTATACTGCGGCGATTCGCCTTACGGTCCCGAAACGAGGGAGTATAAGCTTACCTGCGGACTTCTCAACGTTATTGATTCCTTCCTTAACACGATTCATCTTTCAATCGGCAAATTCCTTAAGGGCGCAACCAGTGTAAGAAGCCTTGTTGAGCCTCTGCTCTGGAATTCGGGCTATTGCGACGACCATGCAACCCTGCCGCTTTATCCGATATTTGACGAGGAAAATCCTGCTCCCGCAGAGATGTTTGAGGAAAAGGAATTCGTTGACCCCGTTAAGCCCAGCAAAAAGGGTCCGCTTATCCTTTGCTGCTTAATCCTTGCAGTGCTTCTCGTGCTTGCAATCATCGTTTGCCTCATCGTGCTTATCGTTATGGGCATCATCGCTCTCGTTCATCTCGGCGCGGGCAAGGCAATGCTTGGCTTCCTGCTTAAATAAGCTATTGCAATACAAGAAAAAAGTTGATATAATAGCAATGCTAAAAACAAATTTTACATAATTAAGGAGTAAAAATTATGGCAGATGACAAGAAAAAGTTTTCTCTCGGCGGTATAGACGGCGCTGCAGAGGAAAAAGGCTCGTTTATGAAAACGGTTTGGCAGCTTGTTAAGTTCATCGTTGTTTCGGGTCTTGTAACAATCATTCAGCTCGTTTTGGCAAACGTGCTTCCGTTTGTATTTGACGGCTTGCGCACTGAAATTCCCGGTTTCCTTCAGGGTATTTTTGCACCAAACACGATTTTTGATGCTTCTGTTTTCACAGGCTCAATTAATGATTGGCTTGAAACCGCAAAAACATTTATGAACGACACCTTCACTAAGGTTGACACCACTGCGCTTAAGGCTGCAAAGGACACCCTTGGCGAGGGCTACAAGATTATGAAAACCCAGGTAACAACGTATGTTGATATCAACAAATACGTTAACGGTTTTGCTATTGAAAACGGCTCAATCGTTTCCGGCGTTATCACATGGGGCTATCTGCTTCCGTTCTTCCTTTCAAATCTTATTGCTAATATTTACGGCTTCTATCAGAACAAGAAGACAACCTTTAAGTCAGATGCACCGTGGTATAACTTCGCAATCTATATCTTCCTTATGATTGCACTCATACTGTTCTCAACATGGTTCCAGGGTTGGTTATATGGCGTTCTCAGCCAGGTATCCTTCCTTGCAGCATTTGCAAGAACAATCGGCGGTCTGGCAGCAGGCTTCATCCAGATGGTTGTTCTCTTCCCGATGGAGAAATTCGTTCTTCTCAAGGAAAAGAAGGCAGACGGCGAGGAAGCTGCAGAGGAAGCTGCAGAATAATTCAATATTGCATAACAAAACTGCCTTGCATTTTGCAAGGCAGTTTTTGCGTTTATTAAACAAATTGGAATTTGTCGGGGTAAATTGATTGAGGCGAAGCCGAGAAACTTTGTAAGGCTTCCCCCTCGGGGGAAGGCAAATATGTTTATCGCTTTGCTCGACAATTTGTATCTACAAACTCTGATTTATATACCAAACAGCCGTTTTGCGTTTTCGGTTGTGATGTTTAAAAGCTCCTGAGGATTTATGCCCAGCTCTGCGCCAAGGCGTTCGGCAATATAGGGGATATTGCTGCTGTCGTTGCGCTTGCCGCGGTTCGGCTCCGGCGCAAGATAGGGGCAATCGGTTTCAAGCAGCAGGCGCTCGGTCGGTATAGACTTAACGACCTCAAGGCTTTTGCGCGCATTTTTAAAGGTTGCAACGCCATTCATTCCGATATACATTCCCATTTTAATGATTCCCGCCGCCATTTCCTTTGAGCCTGAAAAGCAGTGCAGCACGCCCGTTGGCTTTGTTTCGCGCAGGATGTCCAGCGTGTCCCCGTGCGCCTCGCGGTCGTGAATTATAACGGGCAAATCAAGCTCCCCGGCAAGCTCAAGCTGCGCGCGGAAAAACTCAATCTGCACTTCCTTGGGTGAAGCCATCCAGTGGTAATCAAGTCCGATTTCACCGATTGCAACGCATTTCGGATGCACCGCAATTTTGCGGATTTCCGCCAAATCGGAAAGGGAAGCGCCCTCCAGATTTTCTGGATGAAAGCCCGCCGCAAAATAAATGTAATCGTATTTTTCGGCAAGCGCCTTATTCGCTTTTGTTGATTTCAAATCACAGCCGCAGGAAATGACGTTGATAACGCCTTTTTCGGGCAGGGAGGAGAGGAGCTCCTCTCTGTCCTCATCAAACCATTCGTCGTCATAATGGGCGTGAGTGTCAAAAATATTATTCATAATATAATGGGTGCAGGTATCCCGCCCGCAATTTTTCATTATTCTCTATTCATTATTCATTTAACAAAAGGCGAGGAAACCTCGCCTTTTACTGTTATCTTAACTGTGTGCCGAGCTCAATTCCGTCAACGAAAAGCACTGAAACGCCTCCGTCTGCAGTATCTCCCGCAAGCAGCATACCGTTGCTCATCTCTCCGCAAAGCTTTGCGGGCTTAAGGTTTGCAACGATAACGACGCTCTTGCCGATAAGCTCGTCGGGCGCATACCACGGCGCAATGCCGGAAACGATTTGCCTGCCCTCGGGCGTGCCGTCGTCCACCTGAATTTTAAGCAGCTTCTTAGCCTTTTTAATCGGCTCGCATTCCTTGATTTTCGCAACGCGAAGCTCAACCTTCTGGAAATCCTCAAAGCCGATTTCGGCAAGCCCTTCAATCTCCTTGGGCTTTGCAGCGGCTTCCTTTTTTGCCGCAGCCTCCTGCTTCGCTGCAATTTCCTCAAGCATTTTTTCGGAATCAATTCTTGCGAAAAGCGCCTGCGCCTCGTTAACCTTAACGCCGCTTTCAAGCGCGCCGAAGGCTTCGAGCGAATCGTAAGCCTTAATATCGCAGTTCATCTGTGCAAAAATCTTTTCTGCCGTTTCAGGCATAAAGGGTGAAAGCAAAACTGCAATAAAGCGAATTGCCTCTAAGAGATTATAAAGCACCGTGCCGAGCCTTGCGCGCTGTGCCTCGTCCTTTGCAAGCGCCCACGGCATAGTTTCGTCAATGTATTTGTTGGAGCGCTTTGCAAGGTTAAGCACTGCCTCAATCGCGTCCGCAACTCTGTAAGTCGTGAAGCACTGCTCCATTTTCTTAACGGTGTCAAGCGCAAATTGTGCAAGCTCGTCGTCAACGGGCGCCTTGTCCGTCGGTGCCTGAATAACGCCGTCAAAGTATTTGTTCTGCATTGCAATCGTGCGGTTAACGAGATTACCGATTGTGTTTGCAAGGTCTGAATTGTAGCGCTCAATAATCGTTTCGTAGGTGATGGAGCCGTCCGAAGCGTAGGGCATTTCGGAAAGCAGGTAATATCTTACCGCGTCCACGCCGAGGAGCTCAACCAAATCGTCGGCATAAATAACGTTGCCCCTTGATTTGCTCATTTTATCCTCGCCGAACAGCAGCCACGGGTGGCCGAAAACCTGCTTGGGAAGAGGCTCGCCGAGTGCCATAAGCATAATGGGCCAGTAAATCGTGTGGAAGCGCACGATATCCTTGCCGATGATATGCACGTCCGCCGGCCAGAGCTTTTTGTACTGCTCGGAGGAGCCGTCGGGGTCGTAGCCGATAGCGGTGATATAGTTTGAAAGCGCGTCAATCCAAACGTAAATAACGTGGTTTTCATCAAAGGTTACGGGGATGCCCCATTTGAACGAGGTGCGGCTTACGCACAAATCCTGAAGTCCCGGCTTAATGAAGTTGTTAAGCATTTCCTTTTTACGGGCTTCGGGATAAATGAAGTTTTCGTTTTCCTCAATGAATTTCTCAAGCTGCTTCTGATATTTTGAAAGACGCAGGAAATATGCTTCCTCCTTTGCGGGCTTAACCTCTCTGCCGCAGTCGGGGCATTTGCCGTCAACAAGCTGGCTTTCCGTCCAGAAGCTCTCGCATGGGGTGCAATACATTCCCTCATATTCGCCCTTATAAATATCGTCCTGCTCATAGAGCTTTTTAAAGATTTTCTGCACAACTCTTTCGTGATAGCCGTCAGTTGTGCGGATAAATTTATCATAGCTTGTGCCGAGCAGGTCGCATATGCCGCGGATTTCGCCCGCAACCTTATCAACATACTGCTTCGGCGTAACGCCTGCCGCTTTTGCATATTCCTCAATTTTCTGGCCGTGCTCGTCAGTGCCCGTAAGCATAAAAACGTCATAGCCCTGCAGGCGCTTATATCTTGCGATAGCGTCTGTTAAAACAATCTCATAGCTGTTGCCGATATGCGGCTTGCGTGAGGTGTATGCAATTGCGGTGGTGATATAAAATTTTCCTTTATCTGCCATAATTTTTCTCCATATCTAAGTGGTCAGTGGCAAGTGGTCAGTGACCGGTCGATGGTCGCTGCGCTCCGATTTGTATTCGGGCGGCAGATTGCCGCCCCTACGGTAACGCGCTCCTTTTATAATGCCTCTGTTTTATTTCACAAGTGAAAAATTCGTTTTCTTTCCGTCGGACATTCGGGTTTCGGTTGCGTCGCCCGTTCTGAGATTAACTGCAACGGACGCGTATTTTTCATTATCCTTATAAACCGAGAAATAATTCAGTCCGCCGTCCTCAACCGTGCTGTTGATTTCAAAAGCGGAACCGTAATGCTCCTGCAACGCGTCAAGCGCGGTGTTGATGGTCAGCGGTAAATCATAATCGCTATCCGGCTTTTTAGTGGTTGCCGTGGTTTGCTCTGAAGACGTGCTTTCTTCTTCGGTTGTGCTTTCCGTAGTGGGTGCGGAGCTGCTCGTTTCGCTCGTGCTCTGAGAGACGGTTTCGGTCTGCGAGGAGGTTTCGGTTGTCGGATTATCCTCGCCGCCCGAAAATCTGCCGTAAGCAAAGCCCGCAGCAATGCCGATTATGAAAACGAGAACGAAAATGATTATCAAATTCCTTTTTCTGTTTTTTTCGTTGGTAGCCATAGTCTTACCTCCGTGTGGGATATGTATTAAAGCAGTGAAGCCGCTTCTTTATCAAGCATTAATGTAACGTCCGTGTGGAACTGTAAAACGGAAGCGGGGCACATCGGGGTAACGTTGCCGTCAATCAGCTGCTTGATTGCCGCCGCCTTCTTTTTACCGAGTGCGATAATAAGAATTTTCTTTGCCTGCATTATTGAGCCGATACCCATTGTAACTGCCTGAGTCGGCACCTCTTCAATGGAGGTGAAAAAGCGGCTGTTGTCCTTAACAGTGCTTTCCTTTAAAGTAACAACGTGGCTCCAGCGCTGAAAACAATCAGCAGGCTCGTTAAAAGCAATATGCCCGTTTGAGCCGATACCGAGCAGCTGGATATCAATGCCGCCGGCAGCCTTGATTTTCTTTTCGTAATTTTTGCACTCCTGCTCCAAATCCTCTGCATTGCCGTTGAGAAAATTGATGTTCTCTTCGGGAATATTGATGTGGTCAAAAAGATTTTCATGCATAAAGCTGTGGTATGAATTCTTATCCTTAACGTTCAGGCGAACATATTCATCAAGATTAAAGGTGGTAACCTGAGAAAAATCAACAACGCCCCTTTTGTAAAGGTCAATCATCTGATTATAGGGCTTAAGCGGTGTGGAGCCTGTTGCAAGTCCAAGCACGGAATCGGGCTTCTGCAAAACCTGCCCGCACATATAGTTGCCTGCGGCAATTCCGATTTGCTCCTCGGTATCATAGATTAAAACGTTCATATCAGCACCTCCGATTTAATGATTATAATTATTATAGACTAAATCTGTTAACTGTCAATTGCTTTTTCGGAATTTTGTTTTTTGTTAATTATTTTGCGGATTATTATAAGAATTATCAGAAATGCAAATGCGCCGAGCGTTGCGCCCGCAGTGTCAATCAGCCAGTCAAGGAGCTTGCAGGCTCTGCCCTCAACGAAAATCTGGTGCACCTCGTCGGTTATGGCGTAAAGCGACGTGCAAAGAATTGCAAGCGGGGTTTTCGGCTTATCAAGCTGTGCGAAAAACGCTATGCCGAACAGCAGCCCGAGCCCCGTGAATTCAAGGAAATGCGCGCTTTTTCGAACGATTACCTCCGCCTGCTCAACAAAATGCTCGCCGAATATGCGCTGCAAGAACTCAATCACGGCGTTGCTCTGAACGGTGGATTCAACCGCCGTGCAGGAGGAAAAGTAAAAAATCGCGCCCATACACGCCGCAACAAGCGCCCAGCAGATTATTTTAGGCAGGGCTTTTTTAATTTTCGCGGTCTGCATAAATGAAAGACACCCTTCCTGAGCCGGGGTGGAACTGAACTCCGCTTACGCCCTTTGCCTCGGCATAGTAATTTGATTCGTGGAAAAGCGGAGCAACGCGGTATTGCTCAAGTATGGAGCTCTCACAAGCTGCGCACGCAGCTGCAAGCTCGCTCGGCGCAGCGGCGTTCGCCCGCCCGATAAGCTCTGAGAACTCCTCCTCGTCAAGCCCCGTGAAATTTGAATTGTAAATATCCTGTAAGAACGAAACGGGGCTTGCGTTTGCCGCCGTCAGCGGGTAAAGCGCAACGTTGTAATCCCCGATTGCAATGCGTGTTTTAAGCTCGCTTTCCGTCACAAGCTCCAGCTTAAGCGAAACCTCGGCATTTTTGCCGTTGGCGTTTGAAATTGCGCCGATGCTGCTCTGAACTCCCTGAAGCAGCGCCTTTGCCGCCTCCTCCGTATTTTCGGGGGCAAGCAGAGTAATCTGCGCGGAGTAAATTTCCGTGTCCTTAACCGCCTTTTTCCAGAGTGCAACGGCTTCCTCGCCGTTTTCCTGCTCGGTCAGCGTGCTGATTTGGTCGGCATAAGAAGAGCCTTCAGCCGTGCAGCAGGGCGGGATATAGCTTTTCGCATCCGAAAGATACGGAAAGGCTTCATAATCAAGCGGGGAAACGGAAAGCGTAAAGGCGTGGCGTGCGTCCTCGCTTGCAAAAATTGAATAGTTGGGGTTGAAGATGAACGCCCAGGTGGTGTTGACGTAGGGAATGAGGGTAACGCCGCTCTTTTCGGCAACCTCCTCGCTCTCATATCCGCGAATGAACGCTGCGTCGTAGTAGCCGCTGATAAGCTTTTCGGCAAGGCTCTCCTCACCGTCAACGATTTTCAGAGTTAAATCCGCTGCCTTTGCGGGGGTGGGACCTTTATATGACGGGTTATTTTTAAGAACGTAGCTCTGTTCAAGCTGGTTCGTAACGACGAACTGACCGTTAAACATCGTGTATTTCAAATCAAGCCCGTATCTGCCGTTAGTGCTGTTGAAAAATTCCTCGTTGCAGGGCATTGCAACTGCGGTTGACAGCACCTGCAGAAATTCGCCGTTAGGCGCGGAAAGCCTGATTGAAAGAGTATAATCGTCGTCCGCGCGCACGCCGAGGGCGCTTTTATCCTCACTGCCGCTGTTAACTGCGGGAGCGTTTTCAATGCAGGAAATCGTGGAATAAAGCGGGCTTGCGGTTGCGCCGTCCGCCGCTCTTTGCAGTGCAAAAACGAAATCCGCCGCCGTGATTTCGGGATTGTAATCCTCGCCGAATTTTTCCTTGACGGAGGGGAAGATATACCAGTTCAAGCCCTTTTGCAGATGGAAGGTATAATTCAGCCCGTCTTCACTGACCTGCCAGCTTGAGGCGCAGCCCGCGGTAATATTGCCCTCGTCGTCGCAGCGCACGAGCCCCTCAAAGCAGTTTTCAGCAACGAGAAATTCATCGCTCGTTGCAGCCACCTGCGGGTCATAGCTGTTAATGCTGCCGCTGAACGGGTAGATTAAATCAATCTTTTTTTCCTTGGCGTGGCAGCCGCTGAACAGGGCAGCAGCAAGCGCGAGGCATATTAAAACAGAAATCAGCTTTTTCATAGCGGTCTCCAAAAGTCAAACTTAATTATAATATTATAACAGATTATAAGGGGTTTGAAAAGGCTTAAATTTGCGGAATTATGCTTTAATTATAGATACGCTCGGCAGAGTGTAACAAAAACTTTTTGAAGAAATTTTCAATATTTAAAATTTTTTCTTGACATCTTATATAAAATATATTAATATAATCGCACCCTTAAAATGGATAAGTAGGCGCCTGCCGCAGAAAAGCCGCGGATTTTTGGCAGCAAAACCGCCAAAAAACGGCTTAAAATCAAGCGTTTTCTGTTCATTTTAATCAGTAAATCTAAAGAAACGGAGTGATTACTTCAATGGTGAATGTGAAGGATGTTCAGCTCGGCACAACAACCAGAAAAAGCTTTGCAAAAATCAATGAGGTTATGCCCATGCCAAACCTTATTGAGGTGCAGAAGAAATCCTATCAGTGGTTTCTTGACGAGGGCTTGCAAGAGGTGTTCCGCGATATCGGCCCCATAACCGATTACACGGGCAATCTTATTCTGGATTTCATTGATTATTCAATGGATGATGAGCCGAAATACACTATTGCACAGTGCAAATCCCGTGACGTAACTTATGCGAGACCGCTTAAGGTCAGAGCCCGCCTGCAGAACAAGGAAACGGGCGAGGTTAAGGAAAACGTTATCTATATGGGCGATTTCCCGATTATGACCGACGCGGGCACATTTGTTATCAATGGTGCGGAGCGCTGCATTGTTTCCCAGCTTGTTCGTTCCCCGGGCGTTTATTATGATATGGATCACGATAAAACCGGTAAAGAGCTTTTCACAAACCAGGTTATCCCGAACCGCGGCGCGTGGCTGGAATATGAAACGGATGCAAATGATTTGTTCCATGTAAGAATAGATAAAAACAGAAAAATTTATATCACAACCTTCCTTCGTGCGCTCGGTCTCGGCACGGACGCGGAAATCAGGGATTTCTTCGGCGATGACGAAAGAATTGAAGCAACGATTGAGAAGGATATCACAAAGAACACGGAGGAAGCGCTGCTTGAGGTTTACAAGAAGCTTCGTCCCGGCGAGCCGCCGACGCTTGAAACGGCTCAGGCTCATCTTGACGGCCTGTTCTTTGACGCTCACAGATATGACCTTTCAAGAGTGGGCAGATATAAATACAATAAAAAGCTTTCCCTCAGCGACAGACTGCAGGGGCAGAAGCTCACTCAGCCGATTATCTCTCCTCAGGGCGAATTCCTTGCGGACGCAGGTGAGAAAATCAGCAGAGAAAAGGCGGTTGAAATTGAAGACGCAGGCGTTATGTTCGCTTACGTTGACGTTGACGGCAAGGAAATCAAAATCGTTTCAAACGGTATGGTTGATATAACCAAGTATATTGATTTTGATTGCAAGCCGCTCGGCATAAATGAAAAGGTTTCATACAGAGTGCTCTCCGAAATCCTCGAGAAATGCGGCGATGATGAGGAGGCGCTCAAGGAGGAAATCAAGCTCCATGCGGATGACCTTATTCCGAAGCATATCGTAACCGATGATATTTTTGCAACGGTTTCGTATCTTATCAACCTTGCACAGGGCGTGGGCACCGTTGATGATATTGACCACCTCGGCAACCGTCGTATCCGCGCGGTAGGCGAGCTTCTGCAGAATCAGATTCGCATCGGCTTCTCCAGAATGGAAAGAGTTATCCGTGAAAGAATGACTCTTCAGGTTCAGGATGAGGATGAGCAGGAGGGCATCACTCCTCAGGCACTCATCAACATTCGCCCGGTTGTTGCCGCAATCCGCGAATTCTTCGGTTCTTCTCCGCTTTCACAGTTTATGGATCAGAACAACCCGCTTGCAGAGCTTACTCATAAGAGAAGGCTTTCAGCGCTCGGTCCCGGCGGTCTTTCACGTGACCGTGCAGGCTTCGAGGTTCGTGACGTTCACTATACACATTACGGCAGAATGTGCCCGATTGAAACTCCCGAAGGTCCCAACATCGGTCTTATTTCCTATCTTGCTTGCTATAGCCGCCTTAACGAATACGGCTTCATTGAAGCTCCTTACCGTAAGGTGGATAAGGAAACGGGCTGCGTAAGCTCAGAGGTTGTTTATATGACCGCTGACGTTGAGGATGAATTCATCGTTGCTCAGGCAAACGAGCCGCTCGATGAAAACGGCCGCTTCACAAACAGGCGCGTAACCTGCCGTCATAAGGATGAGTTCATCACCTGCGAACCCTCAAAGGTTGATTATATGGACGTTTCGCCGAAGATGGTTGTTTCCGTTGCAACGGCGATGATTCCTTTCCTTGAAAATGATGACGCAAACCGCGCTCTTATGGGTGCGAACATGCAGCGCCAGGCAGTGCCGCTCCTTAAAACTCAGGCTCCCGTCGTAGGCACGGGTATGGAGTATAAGGCGGCTTACGACTCAGGCGTAGTCGTTATTGCAAAGCGCGCCGGCACGGTAACTGCAGTTGACGCAGAGTCAATTGAAATCACGGTTAAGCGCGGCGATGTTGACCGCTATGAGCTTGTTAAGTTCAGCGGCTCAAACCAGGGCACCTGCATTAATCAGCGCCCCATCGTTTCTCTTCATCAGAAGGTTGACGAGGGTCAGGTTATTGCGGACGGTCCCGCAACCAGCAACGGCGAAATCTCACTTGGTAAAAACGCTCTCATCGGCTTTATGACCTGGGAGGGTTATAACTACGAGGACGCTGTTCTTATTAACGAAAAAATGGTTCGCGATGATGTTTATACCTCAATCCACATTGAGGAGCACGACGTTGAAGCGAGAGATACAAAGCTCGGTCCCGAGGAAATCACAAGAGATATCCCGAACGTCGGCGATGAGGGTCTTAAGGACCTTGATGAGGACGGTATCATCCGCATCGGTGCAGAGGTTCACAGCGGCGATATCCTCGTAGGTAAGGTTACTCCTAAGGGCGAAACCGAGCTCACCGCCGAGGAAAGACTGCTTCGTGCAATCTTCGGTGAAAAGGCAAGAGAGGTTCGCGATACTTCAATGCGCGTGCCTCACGGCGAATATGGTATTGTTGTTGACGTTAAGGTGTTCACCCGCGCAAACAGCGATGAGTTAAGCCCCGGCGTAAATAAAGTTGTTCGCGTTTATATCGCACAGAAGAGAAAGATTCAGGTCGGCGATAAGATGGCAGGCCGCCACGGTAACAAGGGCGTTGTTTCCCGCGTGCTTCCGCAGGAGGATATGCCGTTCCTGCCGGATGGCCGTCCGCTTGATATCGTGCTTAATCCTCTCGGCGTACCTTCACGTATGAACATCGGTCAGGTGCTTGAGGTGCATCTCGGCTATGCCGCTATGGCGCTCGGCTGGAAGATGTGCACGCCCGTATTTGACGGCGCTCACGAGGATGATATCCGCGAATGTCTGAAGCTTGCCGGTCTTGCAGAGGACGGAAAAACAATCCTCACAGACGGCAGAACAGGCGAAAAGTTTGATAATCCGATTACTGTCGGATATATGTACTATCTGAAACTGCATCACCTTGTTGATGATAAGATTCACGCCCGCTCAACGGGTCCGTACAGCCTTGTAACTCAGCAGCCGCTCGGCGGTAAGGCTCAGTTCGGCGGCCAGCGCTTCGGCGAAATGGAGGTATGGGCTCTCGAGGCATACGGCGCTGCTTACACGCTTCAGGAAATTATGACCGTTAAGTCGGACGACGTTGTGGGCAGAGTTAAAACCTACGAGGCAATCGTTAAGGGCGAAAATATCCCGACTGCAGGCACTCCGGAATCCTTTAAGGTTCTTTATAAAGAGCTTCAGGCTCTCGGCCTTGACACCCGTCTTTATGACAGAAACGGTGAAGAGGTTGAGCTTAAGCAGGATCTGGATGACGGTATTCCCGTTCAGCCTGTTGATGATGAAGCCTTCTCGGAGGTTAACGATTTCAATCAGGAAAGCGACGGCTATTCCATTGAGGACGCTGACGAAGATGAGGGCGAGGAAGCAGGTTTGCTTGGTTCCTTTGGTGATTTATTCACCGATGATGATTTTTCCGATGATTTTTCCGATGATTTTGCAGACAGTTTTTCAATCGACGAAGAATAATCGCTAAAGCAAACCCAAAACCTATTTTATTAATGTAAAGGAGTGCTTCCAAATGGAAAATCAAAACGAATTCAGTTCAATTCGAATCGGGCTTGCTTCACCTGAGCAGATTCGTGCCTGGTCTTTCGGCGAGGTAACGAAGCCCGAAACTATAAATTACAGAACTCTTAAGCCTGAAAGGGACGGCCTTTTCTGCGAAAGGATTTTCGGCCCGATGAAGGACTGGGAATGCCATTGCGGTAAGTATAAGAGAGTTCGTTATAAGGGCAAGGTGTGCGAGCGCTGCGGCGTTGAAATCACCCGCGCCAAGGTTCGCCGCGAGCGTATGGGCCACATTGAGCTGGCTGCCCCCGTATCACATATCTGGTATTTCAAGGGCATCCCCAGCCGCCTCGGCCTCGTGCTTGATATCGGCCCGCGTTTTCTTGAAAAGGTGCTTTATTTTGCACTTTATATCGTAACAGACCCCGGCGATACCCCGCTTGAAAAAATGCAGATCCTCAATGAAAAGGAATACGCTGAAATGCGTGAAAGATATGAGGATGATTTTGAAGCAGGAATGGGCGCTGAGGCAATCAAAAAGCTGCTTCAGGACATTGATATTGAGCAGCTCCGCGCAGAGCTTCAGGAGGAGCTTGAGGGTGCAACGGGTCAGAAGCGCGTTCGCATTCTTAAGAGACTCGATGTTGTTGATGCTTTCTATAAGAGCGGCAACAAGCTTGAATGGATGATTATGGACGTTATCCCGGTTATTCCTCCGGATATCCGTCCCATGGTTCAGCTTGACGGCGGCAGATTTGCAACCTCAGACCTTAATGACCTTTACAGACGCGTTATTAACAGAAACAACCGTCTTAAGAGATTGCTTGAGCTCGGCGCGCCCGATATCATCGTAAGAAACGAAAAGAGAATGCTTCAGGAGGCGGTTGACGCCCTGATTGATAACGGCAGGCGCGGCAGACCCGTAACGGGCCCGAGCAACCGTCCGCTCAAATCTCTTTCCGATATGCTCAAGGGTAAGCAGGGTCGTTTCCGTCAGAACCTTCTCGGTAAGCGTGTTGACTATTCAGGCCGTTCGGTTATCGTTGTTGGTCCGGAGCTTAAAATGCATCAGTGCGGTCTTCCCAAGGAGATGGCAATTGAGCTCTTTAAGCCCTTCGTTATGAAGCGCCTCGTTGCAACCGGCGCAGCTTCAAACATCAAATCCGCAAGGAAAAAGGTTGAGCGCGCGCAGGATCCCGCAGTATGGGATGCGCTTGAGGTCGTTATCAGAGACCATCCGGTTATGCTTAACCGTGCGCCCACGCTTCACCGCCTCGGTATTCAGGCGTTTGAGCCCGTGCTCGTTGAGGGCAGAGCTATCAAGCTTCATCCTCTTGCTTGTACGGCGTTTAACGCTGACTTCGACGGCGACCAGATGGCTGTTCACGTTCCGCTTTCCGTTGAGGCTCAGGCAGAGGCAAGAATGCTTATGCTTGCTGCAAACAACCTCTTAAAGCCGTCAGACGGTAAGCCCGTTGCCGTTCCCACTCAGGATATGGTTATCGGTTCTTACTATCTCACAATGATTAAAGAGGGCGAGGCAGGCCAGCCGAGATACTTTGCAGACGAGGCAAGGGAGCAGGAGCTCAGCTTCGATGAGGTGATCGAAAAGGTTGGCGGAGCTTACGATGCAGCTCAGCTTCTTATGAACGACGTTGACGCTGCGCTTGAAGCGGATTATTCAATATATAAGGTATATAATATATACAGAGATAAGGATGAGGCAATGATGGCTTATCAGGAGGGCTCGCTCGGAATGCACTCTCCCGCGAAAATCAGAGTTGCCAATGAGGACGGCTCACGTTCAGCGGTTATCACAACCACCGTCGGCAGAGTTATCTTCAATAATCCTATTCCGCAGGATCTCGGCTTTGTTGACCGCAGCATCCCCGAGAATGAATTTGAGCAGGAAATCAGCTTCGTTGTTAAGAAAAAGCAGCTTGGGCAGATTGCCGATAAGCTCATCACCGTTCACGGCGTAACCGTTGCCTCCGTTGCTCTTGATGCTATCAAGGCGCAGGGCTACAAGTATTCAACCATTTCAGGCACAACCGTTGCCGTTTGCGACGCTCTCATTCCCGATGCAAAGAAGAGCTATCTGGAGGAGGCTGAAAAGAAGGTTGATGAAATTACCGTTAACTATAACTACGGTCTTATCACAAATGATGAGCGTTCAGACGCCGTTATCAAGGCTTGGGAGGATTGCACCGATAAGGTAACAAACGAGCTCACCTCAAACTTTGACGGAACGCACAATCCGATTCATATGATGGTTGATTCCGGCGCTCGCGGTAGCACGGCTCAGCTTCGTCAGCTTGCGGGTATGCGCGGACTTATCGCAAACACCGCAGGTAAAACAATTGAAATCCCGATTCGCGCTAACTACCGTGAAGGTCTGAATATTCTTGAATACTTCATCTCCTCCCGTGGTGCGCGTAAGGGACTTGCAGATACGGCGCTCCGTACTGCTGACTCGGGTTACTTAACCCGCCGTCTTGTTGACGTTTCACAGGATGTTATCATCCGTGATGATGATTGCGGCTGCAAGGAAGGCATCGTCGTTAAGGCAATTATGGATGGTAATCGCGTGCTTGAATCACTCAGCGAACGTCTTGTTGGCCGCTTCCCGCTTAACGATGTTGTTAATCCCGAAACGGGCGAGGTGCTTGCTCCCGTTAACAAGATGATTTCAAAGGCAGTTGCAGATAAGATTGCAGATTGCGGAATCACAGAGGTTAAAATCCGCTCTCTCATCACCTGTAAGTCACGCCACGGCGTATGCCGCAAGTGCTACGGTTCAAACCTTGCGTTCAATGAGCCTGTTCAGGTTGGTGAGGCAGTTGGTATCATCGCTGCTCAGTCAATCGGTGAGCCCGGTACTCAGCTTACTATGAGAACCTTCCACACCGGCGGTATCGCAGGCGGTGAGGATATCACTCAGGGTCTTCCCCGTGTTGAAGAGCTGTTTGAGGCAAGAAAGCCGAAGCAGTATGCAATCCTTTCCGAGATTGACGGCACTGTTCGCTTTGAGGAAATCAAGAAGTCACAGCATGTTGTTGTAACAAACAACGAAACTCTTGAGGAAAAGAAATATCTCATTCCTTACGGCTTCAGGCTTCACGAGGAAATTGTTGAGGGCGCAACCGTTGTTAAGGGTCAGGAGCTCACTTACGGCTCAAAGAATCCGCACGACGTTCTTGCAATCCTCGGCGAGGAGGCAGTTTATAACTATCTTATCCGCGAGGTTCAGTTTGCTTACAGAACTCAGGGTGTTGATATTAACGATAAGCACATTGAGGTTATCGTTCGCCAGATGCTTAAGAAGTGCACCGTTGATGATGCGGGCGACACTGATCTTGTTTCCGGCACAATGGTTGACGTTTCCGAGGTTGACGAGGCAAACGAGGCTGTTGAAAAGAGAATGGCAGCAGGTGGAATTGAGCTCAGAAAAGCAACGTATATCCCGATTCTTATGGGTATCACAAAGGCTTCTCTGGCAACGGATTCCTTCCTGTCCGCAGCTTCCTTCCAGGAAACTACAAGGGTTCTTACGGATGCTGCAATCAAGGGCAAGAGTGACCCGCTCATCGGCCTTAAGGAAAACGTTATCATCGGTAAGCTCGTTCCCGCAGGAACGGGTATGGATATCTTCCGCGAGGTTGACGCTGTTCCGAGCTACTTCTCTGCAGAGGGCTCAGATGAAATTTTAAATCTGGAACAATTGCAAAAATTGTTGACAAACAGTGTGTCTGAGTGATATAATTGATAACTGTGTGAGTGCGAATATAAGCATTATTCACAAAGTTTTAAGCGCATTTTTGTGAAATCATACAAAATATTGGGGTGGGCGTTTTGCCCGCCCCGAGATGTGCGTTTATATAATAGTTTTAGATTTCTAAAATTATTATATATGTGCATATAGAAAGATAAAAAAGCACATAAATTTAAAGAAAGGAGATATAAACTATTGCCTACCTTTAATCAGTTAGTCAGAACAGGACGTAAGTCACTGGACAAGAAGGCAAAAGCGCCTGCTCTTTTGAAGAGCCTCAACACTCAGAAGAACGTTATGAACGATAACTGTTCTCCTCAGAAGCGCGGTGTTTGCACGGCAGTTAAAACAGCAACCCCGAAGAAGCCGAATTCAGCTCTCCGTAAGATTGCCCGTGTTCGTTTAACAAACGGCATGGAAGTTTCTGCTTACATCCCCGGTGTTGGTCACAACCTTCAGGAGCACTCTGTTGTTATGGTTCGCGGCGGTCGTGTTAAGGACCTTCCCGGTGTACGTTACCATATCATCCGCGGCACTCTGGATACTCAGGGCGTTAACGGAAGAATGCAGGGTCGTTCAAAGTACGGTGCTAAAAGGCCGAAGGCTGCCAAGAAATAAGCAGTAAAAATTCTTTTGGAAAAACAATAGTTTATATTTCTATTTATATAGCAATATATTATAGCGATATAGCCTACTTGTTGACTCCACGGGAAAAACTCGAGTACCTATGAACTCATTATTAATTATGAAGGAGGGAAGCGAAGATGCCAAGAAGAGGCCAAATCGCTAAGCGTGATGTTTTACCTGATCCGCTTTACAATTCAAAGCTTGTAACGCGTTTAATCAACAACATCATGTATGATGGAAAAAAGGGTGTCGCACAGCAGATTGTTTACGGTGCATTTGACATCATTAAAGAGAAAACAGGCAATGACCCGTTAGAAACCTTTGAGGCTGCTATGGAGAACGTTATGCCTGTTCTCGAGGTAAAGGCTCGCCGTATCGGCGGTGCAACCTATCAGGTTCCGCTTGAGGTTCGCCCCGCAAGGCGCCAGACTCTCGGCCTGCGTTGGATAACAACATATGCTCGCCAGCGTTCCGAAAGAACGATGAAGGAACGCCTTGCAGGTGAGATTATGGATGCTGTTAACAAGACCGGCGGAGCAGTTAAAAAGTGTGATGATACACATAAGATGGCAGAAGCAAACAAGGCGTTTGCTCACTTCAGATATTAATCTGTTGCCGTTAAATCCGTTAGTTTTAGGAGGATATTAATATTATGCCAAGAAAAGTATCTCTTGAGATGACAAGAAATATTGGTATCATGGCTCATATTGATGCAGGTAAAACCACAACCACGGAGCGTATTCTGTATTACACCGGTATTAACCATAAAATCGGTGAAACACATGACGGTGCTGCAACGATGGACTGGATGGCTCAGGAAAAGGAAAGAGGCATCACAATCACGTCTGCGGCAACAACCTGCTTCTGGAAGGACCATAGAATTAATATCATTGATACCCCCGGGCACGTTGATTTCACAGTTGAGGTTCAGCGTTCTCTGCGCGTGCTTGACGGTTCCGTAACCGTTCTTTGCGCAAAGGGCGGTGTTGAGCCCCAGTCTGAAACCGTTTGGCGCCAGGCTGATGATTACAATGTTCCCAGAATGATATTCGTTAACAAAATGGATATTATGGGCGCAGATTTCTATAACGTTCTTGATATGGTTAAGGACAGGTTTAAGTGCAATGCGGTGCCGATTCAGCTTCCTATCGGAGCAGAAAGCACCTTTAAGGGCATTATAGACCTCGTTAATATGGACGCTGAGATTTATTATGACGATCTCGGTAACGATGTTCGCCGTGAGGAAATCCCAGAAGATATGCAGGAGCTTGCTCAGAAATATCGCGATGAGCTTATCGAGGCTATCGCAGAGCAGGACGAAGCCCTTATGGAGAAGTATTTTGAGGGCGAGGAGCTCACAATCGATGAGATTAAAAAGACCATCAGAAAGGCAACCTGCGGCTGCCAGATGGTTCCGATTTGCTGCGGCACTGCTTACAGAAACAAGGGCGTTCAGCCGCTGCTTGATGCAATTATTGATTTTATGCCGGCTCCGACCGACGTTGAATCAATCAAGGGTGTAAACCCGGATACAGAGGAAGAGGAATTCCGTCATTCTTCAGATGACGAGCCTTTCTCAGCTCTTGCATTCAAGATTGCAACTGACCCCTATGTTGGTAAAATCTGCTACTTCCGCGTTTACTCAGGCACACTGAATTCAGGCACGGCTGTGTTCAATTCAGTTAAGGGCCACAGAGAGAGAATGGGCAGAATTCTTCAGATGCACGCAAACCACAGAGAGGATATTGAAACCGTTTATGCAGGCGATATTGCCGCTGCAGTAGGTCTCAAGAACACCACAACCGGTGATACTCTCTGCGATGAAAATCATCCGATTATTCTTGAATCAATGAATTTCCCGGATCCCGTTATCCGCGTTGCAATTGAGCCTAAGACCAAAGCAGGTCAGGAAAAGATGGGTATTGCTCTTTCAAAGCTTGCTGAGGAAGACCCCACCTTTAAGGCTTACACCGATGAGGAAACCGGCCAGACCATTATCGCAGGTATGGGCGAGCTTCATCTGGAAATCATTGTTGACCGTATGCTTCGTGAATTCAAGGTTGAGGCAAATGTTGGTGCACCTCAGGTTGCTTATAAGGAAACCATTCAGGTTGAATCTGAGTCTGACACCAAGTATAAGCGTCAGTCCGGTGGTTCCGGTCAGTACGGTCACGTTAAGATCAAGATGGCTCCGAACCTTGATGAAAACGGCATCGGCAAGGGTTATGAATTTGTTAACTCCATCGTCGGCGGCGCTATTCCGAAGGAATATATCCCGGCTGTTGATGCAGGTATTCAGGGTGCAATGAAGAGCGGCGTTCTTGCAGGCTATCCGATGGTTGATATCAAGGTTGAGCTTTATGATGGCTCTTACCACGAGGTTGACTCATCCGAAATGGCATTCAAGATTGCAGGCTCAATGGCATTCAAGGATGCTGCCAAGAAAGCAAATCCCGCTATTCTTGAGCCGATGATGAAGGTAACCGTTATCGTTCCCGAGGAATATATGGGCGACGTTATCGGCGATCTTAATTCACGCCGTGGCCAGATCCAGGGCATGGAAGACAGAAACGGCGCAAAGCAGATTAATGCACGCGTTCCGCTTTCAGAGATGTTCGGTTATGTAAACGATCTCCGTTCCAAGTCTCAGGGCAGAGGCCAGTATACAATGGAACCCGATGGTTATGAGCAGGTTCCGAAGTCAATTTCAGAGGGAATTATCTCTGAAAGAGCTAAAAAAGACTAATTAAATTAGTAAAAACACTTGATATTTCATCAAGGCTTTGTTAAAATATCAATAAATCTATTAAGGATTGTAATTTTAAGGAGGAAAAATCCAATGGCAAAAGAACATTTTAACCGATCCAAGCCACATGTAAACATTGGTACAATCGGTCACGTTGACCACGGTAAGACAACTCTTACAGCGGCTATCACAAAGTATCTTGCAAACAAGGGCTATGCTAAGTTTGAAGACTATGCTGATATCGATAAGGCTCCTGAAGAGAGAGAGCGTGGTATCACAATTAACACTGCTCACGTTGAGTATGAAACCGACAACCGTCACTATGCACACGTTGACTGCCCCGGACATGCTGACTACATCAAGAACATGATCACCGGTGCTGCTCAGATGGATGGTGCTATCCTTGTTATCGCTGCAACAGATGGTCCTATGGCTCAGACCAAAGAGCACCTTCTTCTTGCTCGTCAGGTTGGCGTTCCTTACATCGTTGTATTCATGAACAAGGTTGACCAGGTTGATGACGAAGAGCTCCTTGAGCTTGTTGAAATGGAAATCCGTGAGACTCTTGACGAGTATGAATTCCCGGGCGATGATACTCCTATCATCAAGGGTTCAGCTCTTAAGGCTCTTGAGGCTACCTCAAATGATGATCCTGCTTGCGCTTGCATTCAGGAACTTATGGATGCTGTTGACAGCTACATTCCTACTCCTGACCGTAAGGCAGACCTTCCTTTCCTTATGCCTGTTGAGGACGTATTCACAATCACCGGCCGTGGTACAGTTGCTACCGGTCGTGTAGAGCGTGGTCAGCTCAAAATGGGCGAGGAAGTTGAAATCGTTGGTCTTAAGGACGAAATCGATAAGACTGTTTGCACAGGTATCGAAATGTTCCGTAAGATTCTTGATTACGCTGAGGCTGGTGACAATATCGGTTGCCTTCTTCGTGGTGTTCAGAGATCTGACATCGAGCGTGGTCAGGTTCTTGCAAAGCCGGGCTCAATTCACCCGCACACCAAGTTCTCAGGCCAGGTTTACGTATTGAGCAAGGATGAAGGCGGTCGTCATACTCCTTTCTTCAATAACTATCGTCCTCAGTTCTATTTCAGAACCACAGACGTTACCGGCGTTATCACTCTTCCTGAAGGCACAGAGATGTGCATGCCCGGCGATAACGTTGAGATGAGCGTTGAGCTTATCACTCCTATCGCTATTGAAGAGGGCCTTCGTTTTGCTATCCGTGAGGGTGGTAGAACTGTAGGTTCAGGCGTTGTTACCGCTATCAACGAGTAATTAATAATTACTGATATAAAAGAGTAGTCTTCGGACTACTCTTTTTTTTGCGAGCTTTGCAAATCGGAGTTTGGCGGGGTGTTTCAGGAAGAATGAACGCATACAATTGTAGGGGACGGCGACCCCGACGTCCCGCGCGCTGCGAGCCCGATTAATTGACCGAGGCGCAGCCG
>CAJOJV010000005.1:52656-61874 GCA_905234995.1 uncultured Eubacterium sp.
ATTCCCCCACAGGGGGAAATGTCGCAAAGCGACAAAAGGGGAACGAAGTCGTCGTCCCCTACGATGTGTTCCTGTTACGCCCCGACAAATCCAAATTTGTCCAACAAAAAACGGTATCGGATTTCCGATACCGTTTTTTTGTTTACTCGGCAATGCACTCGTTGAGCGCTTTGATGATTGCATTTTTATCCATTCCTCTGCCGATGAATACGAGCTTATTGATTCTGTCACCGTAAACGGGGTCCCAGTTAGCCGCAATATCGGGGTTCATATCAAGGATTTGCTTCTTCTCTCTTTCGGGGAAGCAGGCAATCCATTTGCCGTCGTCCGTTGCGGTTTTCTGCCTGCCGCTCTGCTCAAAGATATAAGCGGTTTCGGGGTCCTCCTTAATCCAGAAAAGCCCCTTTGCGCGTATAACCTCCTTAGGCCAGGAAGCAAAAACGAACTGCTCAAACTTAGCCTTGTCAAACGGCTTCACGTTCTGATAAACGAAGGTTGCAATGCCGTATTCCTCAGCTTCACCGTCGTCATGATGATGGTGGTGATGGTGATGATGTCCGTGGTGCCCGTGCTCATCTTCATCGTGGTCGTGATGATGGTGATGCTCGTGCTCGTCATCATCGTCGTGGTCGTGGTGATGGTGGTGCTCGTGCTCATCGTCATCGTGGTCGTGGTGATGGTGATGCTCCTCGTGCTCCTCCTCAACCTCGTTTTCACCCTCAAGCTCCATTGCCTGAATCCAGCCTGCGCTCTGCAGAATATCCTCATAATCAAAGCGGTGGGTTGAAAGCACCTCGCCGACGTCAATCTTGCCCTGCACGGTTTCAATAATCTTTGCCTTTGGCTGCAGTGCGCGGATAACCTCAATAACGTCCGCCTTTTCCTCGTCGGTAACAAGGTCAACCTTATTAAGAATAATCGTCGTGCAATATTCAATCTGCTGAATCAGAAGATTTTCAATATCCTCCTCATCAAGATTATCGTTAAGAAGCGCCTTGCCGCTGCCGAATTCATCAGCCATTCTCTTTGCATCAACGATTGTTGTGATGTTGTCAAGATAAGCCACTGCGGGCAGCTGAACGTTTCTGTCAGTGCCGTCAAGCATACAGATTGAGCCTGCAATCGGGCCCGGCTCGCAGATGCCGGAAGCCTCAATCAGAATATAATCAAATTTCCTGGTTTTAACAAGGTTGATAATCTGCTTCATCAAATCAACCTTTAAGGTGCAGCAGATGCAGCCGTTTGAAAGGGGAACGAGGTTTTCATCCTTTTCGGTAACGGCGCCGCCCTTCTGAATAAGCGAAGCGTCAATATTAACCTCGCCGATATCGTTAACGATAACGGCAACCCTGTATCCCTCCTGATTGGCAAGGATGTGGTTTAAAACCGTGGTTTTGCCCGCGCCGAGATAGCCTGTAAGCAGCGAAACGGGAACTAAATCTCTTTTTTTATTAAACATAACTGTCACTCCAATTTTTGAATTTGCTATATTCTAATACTTATATTTTTATTTGTCAATCAAATCGTCAAAATGTTCATTTATAATTAAAATCGGCGCGGTTGCCCAGGGGTGAAAAAGGCTCGTATTCCATTTCTGCTCCTTGCCCCAGGCTTCAAAGACGGTCGTCGCCCCCTCTCTAATCATATTCAGCCAGCCGTGCTCGCCGTCGGACGTAATAAAGCGCAGCGCCGCAGCCTTTCTGCCTGCGTTGCACAGCGCCCAAAGGTAAAAATACGCCATATAAACGGAGCATTGCATACCCCGATTTTCAAGATAATCGGCAACGGTTTTGATGTGCTCCTCGGGGCAAAGCCCGAAGGCAAGCGGCAGAATGTTTGAATGCAGCGCGGAATGGCTGCCGCCCTCGCAATCAATATAAAGCCCGCTTTTTTCATCAAAAAACACGCGATTGAAAGCGGAGATTATTTTTGTTGCTTTTTCATCACATTCAAGGTTTAAAATCCGCTTGATTTCCTCGGTGCATTTCAGCGAATATGCGTAGTATGCATTGATAACGCAGTGCGTGCCGCGCTCTTTTCCGTCGGTTAAATTATACCGATAGCCGTCGCGCATATTATCGGGCCAGTCAACCAAATTCCAATCACCGTCAACGTTTGCAAGCAGCCCGCCTTCATTCTCAAATTCCGCAAAATGCGCGTTGATGCTGTTGCAGACGGGGAGCAGCTTTTCAAGCGCTTCTTCATCGCCCGTCAGCTTATAATATTTCAGCAGCATCGGCGCAAATAGCAGGGCGTAATCGGCAATCTTCTGCTTGTATGCACAGGGCGCAACGGCAAGAAATTCGCCGCAGAATTGCAGCGTGTCGCCGAAATCGTAAATTGCCTTTTTCAGCAGGAGGCTGTCCTTCGTCAGATAAAAATGTGCAAAGCCGCTGATAAATGCATCGCCGAGATACTGCCCCTTTTCACGGGTGGGGCAGTCAATAAAGCCCTCCTGCGCGCCGAGCAAAACAGTGTTTTTGCAGAGCCTCCACACCGCCGAAAGCCGTTCGTCGTCCGTGCGGATTTCCTGAGAATTTTCGGAAAACGGGAAGTGCTGCACGCGGATTTTCAGCTCCGCAAGCTCAGCATTTTCGCAGATTATTTCAATATATCTCAGTGCCTTGTAATCATATTGTTCAATAAGATTTTCGCCTTTTTTCAGCGTTATCTGCTCCTCATAATTGCAGCCGCAGCGCAGGTTAAAGCGCGGGGTGCCGTCCTCGTTCAGCTCCTCTGCGCAGCGCAGAATAAGCCTTGCTCCGTCTGCATTTGCAGTCGCCCTGATGACGGGTACGCAGATATATTCCTGATTGAAATCATAAAAATATCTTCCGCCGCTTTTTATCGGCTCGGCGCTGATTTCATAAGCTTCAAGCGCGGGGAAAGCCACCTTTGCAAAGCTGTGGGGGCAGGGGATTTCAACAGCGTTTTTCGGCGCGGAAAGCGCAATTCTCATATCGCGGTTTTCGGGGAAAGCCGTGTCATAACCGAATGGCTCTCCGCCGAGAAAGCTCTTATCAACCCCGTATTGCCAACTGCTATCTGTGCAAATAATCTGCGCTTCATCAATAATTATATCTGCAATCAAGCCGCAGATGTTATCTCCACTCACCCACACGCGGTTTTCAAGCCCCTGATAATAGCAATGCACTGAAATCTCGTTTTCGCCCTCGCGCAGATATTCTGAAATATCAAATTCGTTAAAGCGGTAATTAAAGCTGAACGACGGTGCGGGTCCCTGCCCGACGAAGGCGCCGTTAACGTAAAGCTTATAATAATCGTCGGCGGTAATGCGGATTATTGCAGTATTGAATTTTCCAAGCTCAAAACGCTTTTCAAACAGGGTGTGCATATTATTGCAAAGTGCCCCTGCCGTTATCCATTTTCCGTTAAACATTGCTTCACCGCCTTTATATTGAATTATACAATAACAGATGTTATAATGCAAATAGGTGATTTTTATGTTATTCCCTCAGCTTAATGAAAAAAGATTATTGATAAGCCTTAACGGCATCTGGGATTTTGCGCTCGGCAATGAAACGCTTGATATTGAAATGCTTTCCGCGCCCCTGACTGCGCCCGAAAGGCTTTACGTGCCCGCCTCGTATAACGACCAAAAGGCGGATATCCGCTTTCGCGACCATTACGGCTGGGCGTATTATCAGCGCCGCTTTTCTTTGCCTGCGATTTATGATTGCCGCATTGTGCTACGCTTCGGCGCGGTAACGCATAATTGCGTTGTTTATCTCAACGGCAGCGAAATTGCGCGCCACACGGGCGGCTTCCTGCCCTTTGAGGCGGAGATAGACAGGGCGCTTTTGCAGGGCACAAACCTGCTTGCGGTTGCGGTTGATAACAGGATTAATTATTCAACTCTGCCCGTCGGCAATGAAAGCAGCGCAATGTTCGGCAGCGGTGCGCCCGATTATGAAAGCGTGCGCCAAACCAAGCTTAATCCGCAGAATTACCCGAATTTTGATTTTTTTAATTATTGCGGAATTAATCGCTCCGTCAGTATATACACCACTCCCGCAGATTATATTGAGGGCGTAACAGTTACAACTCAGATTAATGCAGCTTCTGCCGAGGTGCTCGTTTCGGCAGCGCTTTCCGACGATGGAGAAGCGCAGGTTGCAATCCTTGACAGGGACGGTAAAGAGGTTGCATCGGGTACGGCAGGGGAGAGAATAATTATTGAAAATCCAACCCTCTGGCAGCCGAACGCCGCTTATCTTTACACTGCAAAAATCACTTATAAAAACGATTGCTATTGCCAGAAATTCGGCATTCGCAGCGTTGAGGTTAAGGGCGATAAATTCTTAATCAACGGCAAGCCCTTTTATTTCAAGGGCTTCGGCAAGCATGAGGACAGCGAAACCCACGGCAGGGGCATTGATGAGGCGCTGAACGTTAAGGATATCTCGCTGATGAAGTGGCTCGGCGCAAATTCCTTGCGCACTTCGCATTATCCTTACAGTGAGGAAATGCTCAGCCTTTGCGATGAGGAGGGCATAGTCGTCATTGCGGAAACGCCCGCCGTCGGGCTTAATTCAAAAAGCTATAAAAACACGGCTGAAACGCACGGGCGCGTAATTGAGGATATGATTGCGCGCGATAAAAATCATCCGTCAATCGTGATGTGGTCGCTTGCAAACGAGCCCGATACGGAGGCTGAGGAGGCGTACGATTATTTTATGCCGCTCTATGAGCTTGCCCATAGGTGCGACCCGCAGGGAAGGCCCGTAACCGTGGTTGCCTGCAATAATAATTACGTTAAGGACAGGGTTGCCCCCGCGATGGACGTTATCTGCGCAAACAGGTATTACGGCTGGTACATCTTCCCGGGAAATCTGAATGCCGCTCAGCAGGCTATGGCTGCGGAAATGGAATATTTCAGCCGCTTCGGCAAGCCCTTTATTCTCACGGAATACGGCGCGGACGCAATCAGCGGAATTCACAGCGCCGTGCCGAATATGTTCAGCGAGGAATTTCATGCGGAGTATCTCGGCACGGTAAATTCCGTGCTTGATAAATACGCTTTCGTAATCGGCGAGCACGTATGGAACTTTGCGGATTTTCAGACGATTCAGGGCACGATGCGCGCGGACGGAAACAAGAAGGGCGTTTTCACGCGCGACAGGCGCCCGAAGCTCGCCGCGCATTATCTGAAAGAGCGCTGGCACGGCATTCCCGATTTTGATTATAAAAAATAAAAATATCAGCAGAGGTCTTTTATGTTTGATTTATTCAATAAGGGCGAGGAGAAAAAGGTTGAATATATTGAGCTGATTTACGATTTGATTTTCGTTTACATCATCGGCAAAAATAATATTCTGCTGCACACGATGCAAAACGGCTTCATCGCTCCCTCGGCGCTTTTAACCTATATCCTCACGGCGATTATTATTCTGCAGGTGTGGTATTCAAACGTTATATTTATCAATAAATACGGCTCAAACGGCTTGCAGGAGAATATTGCAATTTTTATTAATATGTATCTGCTGTATTATATGGCGGACGGCGTACGCAACGACTGGCAGGAATACTATATGCGCTTCAGCGTTGCGTGGGCGCTTATTCTTGCAAATCAGCTCGTGCAGTATCTGATTAAATATAAAAAGGTCGGCGCGCTGATGCCTGCGGCAAAGCGGCAGATAATGCGCAACGTTTCTGTGCTTGCCGTGCAGATTGTGATAATCGCCGCCTCGCTGCCCGTGTTTAAGCTTACGGGCGTTGCGCTCTCACCGCTTGCAATGATTGTCGGCATAATCCTCGTCAGCCTCAGCGGAAAATCAAACGAGCTTGTGGAGGGCGATTTTGCTCATTTAACGGAGCGCGTAATGCTTTACGTGGTGTTCACCTTCGGCGAAATGATTATTGCAATCGCAACCTATTTTGAGGGCGGCTTCAGCCCGCGTTCGGTTTATTTTTCCGCCTGCGCGTTTCTGATTGTGGCAGGGCTGTTTTTAAGCTACGGCTTCGTTTATGACAATGTGATTAACCGCGAAATGCAAACCTCGGGCACGGGCTATATGCTGCTGCACGTGTTTATGATAACGGCGCTGAATTTCACAACTGCCGCGCTTAAATTTATGCGTGCTGAAGAGGTTGCCGCAGTTCCTAAAAATATATTTATCGTGGCTTCAATCGCCACCTATTTTATTTTCCTTTTCTTAACGGAAAAATATGCAATCGCGCGCTGCCGCGGCAGTAAACAATTCTTTGCGGTTATTATTTCAATATCCGCTTTGTTTGCCGCGCTTATGGCGCTGCTTTATCAAAACGCATTTTTAAGCATTGCGGTTACGGTCGTTTATATCTATTCCGTTTTTCTTTATCTGTATATCAACGTTAAAAAGGTAAAAAAAGCAGCGGAATAACAGAATTAAAAAAGACGACAAATTGGTATTTGTCAACACAGCAAAAAGGTGGCTGAGTTATAACTCAGCCACCTTTTTTATATCAATTTGTTTTATTAGTTTAATCCTCTAAGCTGAAAATTAATGCGGCGGGAGTGCCGAAATAGGTTTCAACAATCGGGGTTAAAGTGTCTCCGTTGCCGTAATCGGGCGAAAGCATTTCCTTAACTGCCTCGTTAAAGGATTCATCATACCAGCTTGTGTGTGAAAACGCAAAGCCGTATGTGTCGGAGCCGAGCGTGCCTGCAAGCACGGTGTAAGAATCGCTGCCGTCAAGCGCATTGAAGCTTATGCTGTCAACGATTGCAAGCTCAGCGTCGCCCGCGGCAAGTGCTGCAAGCGCAGCCTCAGCGCCGTCAACAAGATTTGCAGCCTCAAGTCTGTTTGCGATTGCGGAATTTGCATTCAGTGCGTCAAGCGCAGCCTTTGAGGAAACTGCGGCAATTGCCTTGTCAATATCGTTATAGCTTGTAATCTGACTGTCAGCGGGAACTACGGCAATGTAATCGTTCTGAATAATATCGGCGCTCCATTTGTAATCCTCGTTGGCGGTGCCAACGTTTTTCATAACGCCGCCGACCATAAGCTCTGAGGTATAGGTTTTGCCGTCAGCGTCGGTATAAGCGGTATCCTCGCCGAGCTTAAAGCCCTTTTCAACCTGAACGAACTGATAATCCTTGTAATCACCCTTGAAGCTGTCAAAGGTTGCGGCAACGATATCAACGTCAAAGCCCGTCAGCTTGCCGTCCTCGCCCGTGTAAAGGAAGGGCGCGTTTTCCTCGGTGTAAACGATAATCATCGTTTTATCGGTTATCTCGCCGTCCTTGGATGAGCCCTGGCAGCCTGCAAAAAGCGCACTGATGAAAAGCACGCAGAGCACAACGGCAAGTATTTTTTTAAAAGCTTTCAAGATAAAGCCCCCTTAATCTGTTTTTAACAATGTAATTTTAAATCATATTCTGCTTAAAGTCAATATTATCGCCGATTTTAATAGCCAAGCTCCTCGTTAACGATGATAACCTTGATTCTTTCCTTGTGCCTCTGCTGTGCGGTTACAACGTAATTGCAGCAGATTCTCTGCTCGCTTTTGCAGCCCTCGCAAAGCTCGGGGCTTTCCTTTTTAAGGCTGATGCATTCGCCCGTAACGGCGCAGGGAGTTTTGCAGCTGAGTCTCTTTGTGTTCGGCGGTGCGGCGCAGGTTTTAACGCGCCTGATCGCCTCGTCAATATTTGCAACGATTTTGTTTTTGCCCGCAACCATAATAACCTGCTTGGGTCCGTAAACTATGCAGGCAACGCGGTTTGAATTGCCGTCAACGTTATAAAGCTCGCCGTTTTCGGTGATTGCGTTTGAGGAGCAGAAAAATGCGTCGCTCGCAAACGCCCTGATATAAGCCTCGCGCACGGCGTCGCCATCATATTTGCGGCGGTCAACGAAATTGTAATAACCGCTTTCAAGCAGCGCCATAACGCCCGTTTCCTTAAGCGTTTCGCTGCCGCCGTTTGCAACGGTGCTGCCCTCGGGCACCAGCTCTTTAATGAGCGGCACAACCTCCTCCTTCGTTTCGCAGAAGTATGCGCCGATATTGTTTTTCTTTAATGCCTCAATGGTTTTTTCAATTCTTGCTTCCATAAATAATCTCCTTATCAGCTCGGAAAATTTAGCAACTTAGTATTTAGCTGTGCTGCACAATTCAGCTTTTTAATCCATCCAATATTTTCTGTCAAGGCTGCGGTATTGGATTGCCTGTGAAATATGCGCGGTTTCAATCGTTTCACTGCCCTCCAAGTCCGCAACGGTGCGCGCAATTCTCAGAAGCTTATCGTAAGCGCGGGCGGAAAGCCCCAGCTTTTCAAAGCTTGCTTTCAGCAGCGCGGAAGCCTCGTCGGAAAGAATGCAGTATTCCTTCGTCATCTTCGGCGTCATTTTTGCGTTGCAGGTGATGTCCGTACCCTCAAAGCGTTTGCGCTGAATTTCGCGCGCTCTGTTAACGCGCTTGCGGATTTCGGAGGAGGGCTCCTCCTTTGCTCTTGAAGCCAGCTCATCGTATTCAACGGGCTCAACCTCAATATGAATATCAATGCGGTCTAAAATCGGACCGCTGATTTTATCACGATATCTTTTCTTTGCCGCCTCACTGCAGGTGCACTCCCTCGTCGGATGCCCGTAAAAGCCGCAGGGGCAGGGGTTCATTGCCGCAATAAGCATAATGTTTGATGGGTAGGAAACCGTGCCGCTGCTGCGAACGATTGTAATTTGCCCGTCCTCAATCGGCTGGCGCAGGGATTCCTTTGCTCTCCTGTCAAACTCAGGGAATTCATCCATAAACATAACGCCGTTGTGCGCCAGGCTGATTTCGCCGGGGCGGGGGATTTGTCCTCCGCCTGCAAGCCCCTGTGCGGAAACGGTGTGGTGCGGATGTCTGAACGGGCGGCGTGTAATCAGCTGCACGTTATCGGGCAGCTCGCCTGCAATTGAATAAAGCTTGGTGGTTTCAAGCTGCTCCTCAAAGGTCATTTCGGGCAGGATGGAGGGAATTCGCTTTGCAAGCATTGACTTTCCCGTGCCGGGCGGGCCTATCATAATGCAGTTGTGCCCGCCTGCCGCCGCAATTTCAAGCGCTTTCTTGGCAAAGCTCTGCCCCTTAACGTCGGCAAAATCCAAAAGCTCGTCCGCCGTGTTAAGCTCGCTAATCTGCGCGTAGCAGGGGGCAAGCAGCTCCTCGCCGCTCAGGTGCTTTAAAATCTGATTGATGTGCGATGCGGGAAAAACGTCAATCCCGTCAACAACGCTTGC
>CAJOJV010000006.1 GCA_905234995.1 uncultured Eubacterium sp.
CTGGCAGGCCAATAAACAGCGCACTTGTGCGCCGCCAGTATTGTTTAGGGCTATGCCCGAAAATGAAATACCACCCGCTATGCGGGTGGATATTTATTATTATTTTTAGGGGCTCAAATCCTAATATCAAAGGCGCATATCCTGATGGATATACGCCTTTAATGGTGGAGCATAGGGGACTTGAACCCCTGACCCCCACACTGCCAGTGTGGTGCGCTCCCAGCTGCGCTAATGCCCCTCGTCAAAACATATTCCGTGATTGAAATATGTTTATCCTTTTAGCAGCATATTTGCTGCGCTTTTGGTGGACCTGAAGGGAGTCGAACCCTCGACCTCTGCAATGCGAATGCAGCACTCTCCCAACTGAGCTACAGGCCCGTATTCGGTATCAACAGTGGCACTTGGAGTCTAACCAAGCTGTCCGTGGTATGAGCACGGCGAACACGGTCTCTATGGCTGTTGATACTTTTAAACTATTTCATTAAAAAACACCATTTAGGAATTGCATCATAATGGTGTTCATATTATGCAAAACTGCGCGCGGTTATAACCCGATAAAGAATCCGCCGCCACCGCCGAGATCGCCGATGCCTATATAAGCGTTGTCCGTATCGGAACCGTTGGAACCGCCGCCACCTGTACCTTAAGAACAGATAACATCGGGTGCGGTAAGCTTGATTATATTAAATTCGGGTTCGATATATTTCTGCATATTGATCCCCTCGTTTAAAATCATCTTGCTTAAAATAATATAGTTATTATATCAAATGGAAAATAAAGATTCAATACTTTTTTTAATTTTGTGTTTTTTTAAGGATAGTGTCAAACGCGCTGTTATCTAATACAGACTGAGCGATAATACCGTGCTGCAAGGGTGAGAATGCCATATAGAGGAAATAGGCGTTTAGCCACTGCCTGAGTGAGCTTTCGGCATAGTCGTTTGCATAGTGCGTCATAGCGGCATCGCCCCAATAGGCTGTATTGTCGTATTCGTCGGTACCGTAGCTTTTAACGTAGTTGTTAAATGGCTGACTGTCGATAATTAACTCGCACATCACAAGCCCCGTTACGGGGTCGAGCACTCGCCACGGCATTTGTCTGCCGCTTATAAACGGCATCATAAACAGAGAAGATTAAAAAAGGCTTCGGATTATCCGAAGCCTTTTCTGGTGCACCTGACAGGACTTGAACCTGCACCCTTGCGGACTAGATCCTAATGCTAATGCTACCTCGGTGAAAGAGTAATAACATCAGTTCAAATCCATTTATTGATATAATTATAACACAAGTGATTTATATATTCAACCGGTGTTCCGATACAAAGTAAAAATATTAAACTACCCCTGGGTAAAAATCTTTATAAAATCAATAAAAAAGCCCTTAAAACAAGGAAATAAATATTCATATATTATGTTCAATACAGTCACGCTTTCCACGCAGTGAAATGTAGTCGTTACAAGGGTTTCAAAGCCGATTTTTATGCAAGCAATGATACTATACCAATATAGCGAGTTTGAGGGTTGTAAGCGTGACTAATGACAAAACAGCTGCCTTACATAGCGTAAGACTGCCGTTGTTTTATTAATACCACCTATCAATCCAGCCTTCTGAGTCGGTTGGGGATTCGGGAGGTGTTGTTTCGGCTTCGGATACATGTTCCGATGTGGTGGAATCGGTTTTCACAGCGGTGGTGGGTTTGTCTTCGTTGTCAAATGATATGTCGTTGTCATCTGCTGCGGTTGTGGTTTCGGTTGTTATAACCGTTGTTGATTCTGTCGTTACATATTCGCCAGAGTGGTTTGTTATCGGCTCGCCGTTTTTATCTGTTGCGATTTCAGCTAAAACCGTTGTTGAGTCTAAACCCTGCGAATCATCTGAAACGATTTTATAATAATGCGTTGTGCCTTCTTCGTCAACGATTGTGGTTGTTGTTTCCTGTTCCGTTTCGCTTTCTGCAGGCTTGTTATCAACCAAACTGCCCTGACTGCACGAAACAAGGAATGCACTTATGACCACCATTACAGAAACGGCTAATAATACTTTTTTCATATCAACTACCGAAGGGCACATCATTATCATCACCCTGAACATCGCTGCTTGTGGTGATAACGTCAACAGTTTCAAATAATTCCAATTCGCTATCAGGTTTAATATATTTTTCTTTCATATTACGCCTCCAAAATGTTTCTTACTTGTTCTTTTGTTGTTTCGTCTATCGTATCATCCGCAATCACGGCATTTGCTACACCTTCAAACGACCGGGTAATTATATCCGAATAGAAATACATACCGTCAATGCAGACATATGCACGCGCGGATATTTTTGTGTCGTAATTCGCTTTTGGTATATTAGTGAAAACGAGATTAAAGGTGGTATATCCGTCATGGTCTATACAGTTGGTTGCAACCTTTTTTCTACCGCTTTCAATCGTTAAATCATCGGTTTCACCGTATTCATATAAAAAGCCGTATTCAACGCTATCTGCGATTCTTTCAAGCTCTGCAATATTATTCCACGAGAATCCAAAACGCAAACCGCAGTCAGATAATCTGATACTACCGCCGAGCACATTTGCCATATTGTCGCTTGACACAAAATTCATACTATTGGTACGTTGAGTGGTGGGAAATCCTTCTTGTGCAAATTCTTCTGCATATGAACTTTTAGGAGCAACGATGGTACAGTTTTGGTCAGTATTCCAACTTACATCATAAGACGAGAATTTTTCCGAAAGATAAATAACGGCTTGAGAATTAACGACGGGTAAATCTTGTGTTGAAACTAACGATGGAAGGAAAAGCAATTTGAAATCATTCGTTTCGTCTTCTTTAATGCAAAATGCATGATATCCGATCTCCGTAACTGCTGGTAGATATAAAGTTTTAAGAGAATAACAGTTATAAAATGCCTTTTCACCGGCAGTAGTAGCATTTTTTAGAATAAGAGTTTCTATTTTACTATTAGCAAAAGCATTATCTCCGATTTCAGTAAAGTTATCATTGTTCAAATACTTTAATCCGGACATATAAAAGAGATAAGATCTAATCGGACCATAATATTTCGGAATATTAAGCGTTTCCAAAGCATAAGTGGAATTAAACACGTTTGAGCCTAATTCTATTACATTTGGGAAGTCCATTGTAGTTACACGGGTAACATTTTCAAACGCTGATGTTCCAAGAATTTCAACCTTGGGCAAGTATATTTCCTCAACTCTTGAACAGAATTGAAATGCCGCGTTGCGAACTTCAGTAACTTCAGGTAAATTAATGTTTACCGCACTACCGCAGCTACGAAAAACGCCGGAATTAACCACCGTTAATTTCTCATTATTAATTTCCGAAAGCGGAATATTTGTGCAACCGTATTTGCCGATGCTTTCCATCTCAGATATGTCAAATCCGACTAACTTGTTATTTCTTGATAATGCATAATCACCAATTTCAACAAGGTTTTTTGCTTTGAAAGACACAAGATTTCTGCACCAATAAAAGCTATATTCGTCAATATGCGTAGCAGTATCAGGAAGCTCAATCATAACAATTGACGATTTATTAAAAACATCCTTTCCGATTCCTGTTACCGTTATGCCATTAACGGTATCGGGTACAATGAGGTAATCGCTATTTCCATTATATGCGGTAATTGTTCCTTCCTCATCAATTTCAAAATTGCTCTCATCGTCTAAATACCGTAAATAGTATTGAGCGCTTGTCTGGAGGCTTTTTAGTTTATTCGGGGAATAGGCAGCGGCATGCAGAGCCGTAACCTTATTTATCACTACAGGCTCGGTATAAAGAATACCGTTATCCTTTGAGGCTCTTGTTCCGTCAGTAGTATAATAAATCTCTGCGTTTTCATCAGCGCAGGTGATTTCAACGGAAATGCTATCTTGATAATATCCGCTTTCAAGGCTGAATACAGGTGCAGAAGTTCGTTCTCTGTCATATTCGGTTACTGTTCCAATATATAATACTTTTAGTCCCTCAAATCTTTCAGGCAAGGATATTGTTCTGCCGTTGCTCTGCAGTACCTCTAATACATTATCTTTGTCGTACTGCGGGTGTTTTGAAAGTACTAACGCAGACGCTGCTGAAACAAAGGGCGTAGCCATAGAGGTTCCGCTAAGAGTTTTATACCAACCGTCATATTGCGTTTGTATGTATGAGCTGTAAATATCAACACCGGGGGCGATAATATCCACACAGCTTCCGTAATTGCTCCAATACGGTGGCTCATTTTCATAATCAATAGCAGCAACGGTTATACAACCCTCTATAGAAGCCGGAGAATAACCGTTTGCATTTGCGCCGCTGTTTCCTGCTGCAACGCATACAATAACGCCCTGTGAAATCGCATTCTGAACGGTTTCAGTAAAAAAGGCATCCTTTCCTTTTCCGCCAAGGCTCATATTGATTACGTCAACGCCGTCTTCAACGGCTTTGTCTATAGCAAGACAAATATTAGAGGTTGAGCCTGATCC
Organism: uncultured Eubacterium sp.; assembly: GCA_905234995.1. GTDB lineage: Bacteria > Bacillota > Clostridia > Oscillospirales > Acutalibacteraceae > Eubacterium_R. The sequence continues at coordinate 4,485 of CAJOJV010000006.1, forward strand.
TTTGCTATTGAGCACCTTATAACCGGCGATTTTTACGTTTTCGGTTGTGTTATCAACGATAATTCCGGCAACGTGTGTGCCGTGACCGTTATCGTCCTTTTCATTGTTTGTTTTACCTGTATCACTGTAATTAACGCCTGTTTCAATTACCCTGTCTGCCAAAAACTCGTGGTCTGTTACGATTCCTGTATCAATGATACCTACAATGATTTCGGGAAGTTCACTAACATCGCCAAGGTAATCAGTATAATCGTCAACACCAATGTATTCGCTTCCCCAGGACAAATGATTATCATAAAGAATTGTGTCGGTTGAACTTGTTGTATCCTGCGTGCGATAATCTATGTCCTGAATAGACACAATCATATCCGGCTCGGCATATTCAACATAGCTCAGATTGTTATAATAATTGAGTGCTTCCTCCGTGCTTTCTTCATCGTCAAATTGCAAAATATGCAAATCGTCATATCCCTCGGCAGAATCAATACTATCAAGCTCGTTAATATCACGCCTTGATTTAACTATAAGGCGGTTAGTCTGTAGAGGTTTTGAAAGAATAGCCGTATCATCAACAAATTCAACCGCAAAGCCAAGCTCTTCCAAATCTGCACGGTTAACATATTCTTTTTCAACATAATGATTGCCGTACAGTTTAACCGTTTCATAAGGAATGGTTATATCATATTTATTAACAACAGCATTAACAACTTCTCCTTGATTATCACAAAGCAGAAAATCCTCACCGTCAATATAGTAAAACTCACTACCGTTTTTGAACAGCATTGTAGAAAACTGTTCATCAACGCTGTCGTACTTTTCCTCTATTTCAGTTACGGCATCGGTAAACTCCTCAAGAGAGATTTCAGGAGTGCTGTTTGCATACACTGTAAGCGGCATTGATGTTACCACCATGCAAAGTGATAACAGTAAAATGATACTTTTTTTCATAAAATCAGCCCCTTATAACAAAAAAGTGCGCAGCCGAAGCTACGCACGAAAAATGCACAACTCCGATTGCTGCGACACAACTCTGCTATTCAACACAGGAATGCAGAAAAGAGAGTGCATTTTTACCAAAAGATAAAAATACCACCCTGTGTTAAAAGGCAAATATTGAGTTGTGTCGCAAATTCATTTTATCATTTTTATTGTATTTCGTCAACTTATATTAAAAATGTTAACTACTAATAGCTGTTTATTTTCTTAAATATAAAAAGTAGCAGCTTTTTAATCCGAAAGCGCAATTAACGTTATACTATACAAAATGCTAATAGTAAGGTAAAATACTTTTCATAAAATAACCCCCTTTGAGCTGATTTTACATTTTTACCTAAGGTAAAAGTCAAGGGGTATTATAAAAAAACAAGGCAGATTTTCTGCCTTGTTTAAGCTTAAATGATATATCTTCCGAAAATAAACCCCAGTAAATAAATAACAATCATAACAATTAAATATGGTTTAAATTGATGATTTGGTTTTAAGTATTTAAAAGCGTTTTTCAGCGCACCGTAACCTGCCAAACCAATAAGTGTAAACAGAATATAAAATACTGTTTCGTTCATCACACCTGCATAGGTTAGTATAATAAGTAATATTATTGATAACAATATCGTCGCCGCCGAAATGATTGTAACCTTAGAGTCTCGCTTCTTTTGCACTGCTAACTGTTCTTCACTTTCATCATTATCATTTATTGTAATTCTCGGCTCAAGTGCAGATTTATTAAGACTTGCGCATAGCTCCTCCGGTGTCCACGGGGACTGATTAAGACCATTTACAAGTTGTTCAATAGAATCAATATTGCGTTGTGATTCTGTTTTCATTACAGCAATATGTTCCTCAAGTATCTTTTGAACGTCGCCTTCAGGTTTAAGTAGTTCAGAAACCTCTTCAATAGAAAAATCATATTTTCTAAATGTCGCAATTTGTTTCAATATAAACAAGTCCTTTTCAGAAAAATCATATGATTTTCTACCGGTATAGTTTTCAGTATAATCAGGATGAATTAATTCGTTTTCGATGTAGAATCGCACTGCTCTGTCGGTCAGCCCTGTTTTTTCGCATACCTCTTTAATTCTCATAAAACCACCTGCTTTCAGGCTAATTGTATTCTTTTACCCAAGGTAAAAGTCAATACTTATCAGATATATTTTATCATTATTTATACAAGTAATAAAGTCATTTTGTAGAAATGCAAGAAAAATTTTAAGGCTTCGGATTATTCCGAAGCCTTTGCTATTTGCTCGTTTATATACTTTTCAATTTCAGCGACAAACTTTACTGCGTTCTCGTGCTGTTCTATTACTTCCTTTTTTGAAACAACATAGAAGTCTGCGTAATCATTATCTTTCCTTAAATCAAACGCGGTGGTTGCTGTCTTGCCGTATTCTTTATCAAAAATCTCTGTTTTGATATAAGCCTGGTTGAAGTGCGCCATAACGCCGGAGTGCTTTTTGTATCCGACTCCTTCAAGAGCGTTTAATGCATTCATCGCATGGAAGATTGCATAGTAGGAACGGTTAGCACTGTTGGAATAAAACTCGTCATCAAGCAGCACCTTCGATGCCTTTAGGCAATCTTTTGCTTTTTCAATTCTGTAATTAGCAAGAGCTATATTGTCTTCCTTAAGCAACTAAATCCACTCCTTCCTTCTCAACATTCTTGAAGAACGGATAACTGCTCTTATATCTTTCATAAGTAGCATTATCCTGAATGAAGACGGAAAGCAGAACATCATATTCCAAGTCTAAATCATAAATGTAGTCAGATAATTCCTTCTTGCTGTTCTCTCTTTCGGCAGGGGAAATATCTGCAATAATCATAACATCAATGTCTGACTCTTCATCAAAATCGCCGCGAGCATAAGAGCCGTATAGCTTAACTGCTACCAGCGAATCACCGAATACGCTCTTTGCCTGATCGCAAACCTTGTCAAGAACGAGCTTCAAAGTATTCTGAGTGCACATATTTCCACCTCCTAATGAATTTCTATATTTATTATAACCTAAAAGAGAAGCAAATGCAACCGTTTTAATAATGCCTTCGGCTTATGCCGAGGGCATTATTTTTTCCAAAACCTAATAAAATCACTTTTCCTGTGGCTTTAAATGAAGGGGTTTTATTTAATGCTTTCGTCCAAATCGAAAAAAAGTGTGCAATAGCATAATGGGAAGTTTTTAATAATTTCGGTTATCAAATCGGAAATTTTTCAGCAATACCTTAGTGGGAGGGTTTGAAAATTTTTATTTCCTGACCCCCCATTTCCTTTCCGAATACTCCTATACAAGTAGAAGAAAAATAATCTGGTGCAAATCCAAATAAATTCGCTTATAGCATAACGAGAATTATTTTAAGATTTCCGGTTATCAAATCGAAAAAAAGTGTGCAATAGCTTAATGAAAGAAAATTTTTCGTCCAAATGCAAAATTTTTCAGCAATACCCTAGTGGGGGCAGAAAATTAAAATCTTAAGAAAGGAGGAAGAACGATGGCAAATAGTTCAAAAAAGTTTCCTTCAGGTAATTTCTTTATCATACCGAACTGTATTTATGATGAAAAACTTGAAGCGAGAGACTTTGCGGTTTACTGTTATTTGTTTTACCGTGCGGATAAGAAAAAGTTTAATTGCTACCCTTCAAGAAGCACTATTGCAAAGAACTGTTGTATGACTGAACCGACAGTTGATAAAGCAATTAAAATTCTTGAAGAGAAATGCTTAATAAATATCACGCACCGGTTTGACCCTTTTACCGGAAACCGTCTCAGCCACCTCTACACTATAAATAAAATTTGGGAGTAGTGGGTTAAATAATTAATAAAATCAATAAGAAATACCTCTGTTCGGAAATCTGATTATGATTCTTGCAATAATTCGAAGAAATTATTGAAAGCAGGTAAAAGCCGTGCGTATGCTCTGCCGCCCGACCCACACATCCGACGGCAGAGCCGACGGTTTGGGGATTATTCGCAGGGGTATACCAAAATTTAATGATTGGAGATGATAACAATGGAAACAAAGAAAAAGTTTGCATACTTTCAGTTGCCGAGTCAGGTTGAAATGATGGATGAAGTGCTCCCGCTTACCAACTGTACCTCACGAGCCGATCTCGTTCGTACCGCTATTGATTTCTATATCGGATATATTTTGCAAAACCGTAACGTGGATTATCTTTCCCCTATGATAACTTCTGTTATCAAAAATGAAATTCATCAAACGGAAAAAGGTATGTGCGAAATGCTCTTCAAAATTGCAGTTGAACTTGATATATTCAATCGTCTTACTGCTGCATTCAACGACTATACAGGCGTTGAATGGAAAGAACTCAAACAGGTTTGCAGCGAAGAAGTTGCTTATCTTAACGGCAACATTTCTCTTGAAGAAGCAGATGAAATTATCAACGGTGACGAGTGATGGCTAAGATAATTGTATCAAGCAGGTTCATTAAAAATCCCTCATCACAAAATGCCGGAAAGCTCATTCGGTATATGGGAACGCGCGAAGGAGTGGAAAAACTTCCAAAAGGTATTGACACCTCACCTGCAACAAAACAACAGATGACTCTCATCAGCAGAATCATAAAACACTATCCCGAAACTATGGATTACGTTGAGTTTGATGACTATTATAATCTGCCTTCAAAAGCAAATGCAACGGAGTTTATCAGCGCGGTAGCTGAGCGTAACGCTGACAGAACAGACGAACTTAAGAGTTTAGTTTCATATATTGCAGAACGTCCCGGCGTTGAAAAACTCGGCGCCCACGGTTTGTTTTCGCAGACCGATGACGCTATTAACATTGATAAAGTCGCCGATGAGGTATCAAATCATCAGGGCGTTGTCTGGACTCACGTAATCAGCCTGCGCCGTGAAGACGCTGAACGGCTTGGCTACAATAACGCTCAGGTTTGGAAAGACTGCGTCAGGAGAAACGCAAACGAACTCGCCGAAGCTCATAAAATTCCCGTGAGCGATATGCAGTGGTACGCCGCCTTTCATAACACCTCGCATCATCCGCACATACACTTGATTGTGTATTCAAAATCAGGTCAGGGTTATCTGACAAAGCAAGGTATGGAAAAGATGCGTAGCACCTTCGGCAACGATATATTCCGTAACGAGCAACTGAAATTATTCAAAGAGCAGACGGGTATTCGTGATGAACTGAAAGCAGAAATGAACGAAGTGCTGGAAGGAATATCCTGCAGGCGCTACCCAATAACCGATGAAACGGCTGAACTTATCATGCAGTTACAAAACGAGCTTAACAACTGCAAGGGCAAAAAGGTTTACGGTTATCTTCCTAAAAACGTAAAGGAAACCGTAAACAAACTGCTCGGACATATCGTTCATGAAAACCTTCCGCTTCGGTATATGTATTCAAAGTGGAACGAAGTCAATCGCCTGAAACTTTCTCTCTACTACGACAGCGAGAAAGATGATGACATTCCTATTGAGGACAACAAAGAATTCCGTTCCCTTAAAAATATGATGATAAAGGCAGTGCTTGAAATGCAGGTCAGTGATGCCGACACCACTTGGAAAAGCACCAAAGGTAACGAAGGTCTGTACAACGGGATACTGCAATCAATCGCTTCGCTGTTCAGCAGCAAAGCCGCTGACCGCATCAATGAAATAAATGCGCAAAAGCGTAACCGCAAAGACGGCAAGACACTCTCAAAAGAACAGCAGAAACGGCTTGCTCACGGTGACCGTTCCGTTGACGGCGGCTACGATAAGGAAGAAAAAGACGAAGAAGACTCTCGCAGAGCAGCTGAAAACGCAGAAGCTCTTCTCTATCTCGCCGACGGCATTATCGATTTTACAAAGCGGCACGCAGCGCAACAACAGATTATTAATAATAATGATACCAATGATGAAGAACTATCAATCGGCGGTATCTGAGGAGGATGATAAAAATAGAAATACAAGAAAACATTTCTGCTGTTGAAGTTTACTACAACGGCAAAGAAAAAGAATTCCAGGACTTCCTGAGAAGTATCATAAAAGGCTATGTTTCAGACGACACAATCTCCGCCGAAAACGGCGATGATAATTAGTTTATATTTGTCTGGATATTATAGTTTCTTTGTGATATGTTGTGTTTGCAAAATCGTAGTGAAAGGAGTTGATAAGTTATGACAAATGCAAACAGGGCCTGGCTTTATGCAAGGTTATCACGAGATGACGATGCCGAATTAAACTCGCTCACGAATCAGCAGAGAATCGTGCGTGAATACGCTGAAAGCAACGGATTTATTATAATCGGCGAATCTTCCGATGATAACATAAGCGGTATGCATTTTAACCGTGAAGGCATAGAGCAGATATCCGAAGCAGTAGAATCCCGTCTCATAGATGCCGTAATTGTCAAGGACTTATCGAGGCTCGGCAGACACCGAACACAAACCGCTATGTTCATTGACTTCCTTCGTGAAAACAATGTCCGTGTAATATCAGTTACCGAAAACATTGACACAAGTAACGAAGAAGATGATTTGATGATAGGCTTCAAAGGTATCTTTAACGATATGTATGCTAAGGATATCAGCCGTAAAGTTCGTGCCGGCTTCTATCAAAAGCAAAAAGAAGGCTTGGTTATGATACCGCCAATGGGTTATTACAAAGATAAAAACACCGGTGAAATCATAATTATGGAAGAGCCTGCAGCGATTATAAGAAAGATATTCAAAATGTATCTTGACGGTTACGGACTCAAAGCAATCGCCTATCAGCTGAACGAGGAAAGGCTTAAAACGCCGTCTTACTACCAATGGAAGTACCTTAATAAAAAGCAAGGGTACAACAAGCCTGAAATCACTTATCGCTTCCTATGGAACGGTACGGCGGTTAAACGGGTGCTTGTAAACGAATTCTACTGTGGTAATCTTATCAACCATAAATATATGCTCAATAAGATATATCATCAGCGTAAGCAGTATTCACCCGAAGAACAGATACGGCACGAAGGCGCAGTACCTGCAATCATCAGTAAAGAAGCTTTTGACAAAGTACAGCAACTTATTGAAAGCAAGAAAAGGGATAATGTGCGTGCCGGACAACATCGACCTTATCATCGATATACAGGATTGCTTGAATGTGCTGACTGCGGTTGCTCCTTCTCCTGTAAAATACGAAAGTGGAAAGACAAACCCGACAGACACGAATACGTCTGCAACAGCTATCACCGCTACGGAGTTGACAACTGCACTTCCCATAGGATTAACGAAGAAACGCTTGATGCTATCATATATGACGAGTTGATGAACATTCGTCAGGTGGCAAAAGATAACTTTGCAAAGATTGATATTGAATTCAACAAGTGGAAGTCACAGAAAAGTAATTCAATCAATATGGTTGCAGCGCTTGAAGAACGCCTTCATCAGCGAAAGAAAGACCAGGAAGACATCCTGCTTGAGCGTATTCGGGATAAAGAACACGCAGACATATATACAAATATGCTGAAAAAGTGTGAGGCTGATATAGCCGATATAGAAAGCAAAATTTCTGATATGAAGGACATTGAACGTATCGTCAAAAACATAAAATCCGACCTTCAAAGCAGCATTGACGTATTCGACAGAATCGCTACTGAAGGAAAAATCAGCGACGCTGATCTACGGTTACTAATTGAGAAAATCATTATAGGCGAAGATAAAGACGGTAAAATAAATATCGAAGTCAGGATTAACGGTAACTTCCGCCGGCACATTGACATCTACCAAAACGGTGAATTATCTGAGCGCTTTATGGAAACATGGTGGATGGACGCATAAGAAAACGCAAGCCGAGCAATCGGCTTGCGTTTTTATGCTTTAGATTGTTTTCTTAACGATTCAACCGCTGCGTCAATGGTATTATTTGCATCCTCACGAGACCATTCATCCCAAAACTTCACGGTATCACTTTGCGGCTTATTAGTTGGTTCAGAAATCTTAATTCGACTTGGCAACAAACTTGCATCACCGACTATCAATGCCTCTCCTACGTCAAGTATTGGTAATAATTCCGAAAAACTCCCTAAATTATCCGGTAATAACTTCTTAATAATGCTTTGGTCTTCACTATTTGTTAACCTCATTGCAATAAAGTTACCACTCTGGCTGAGAATTGTTCTGCTGACTTCGGATGGGCGCTGCGTTACAACCACAAGTCCTACGCCATACTTTCTTCCCTCTTTAGCAATTCGCTCGAAATTATCCACACTCGACTGCTCTGAGGATTTTTGAACATTCTGAGGCAAATATAAATGTGCTTCATCGCAAAACAGCGCAATAGGAAAAATCTTGTCACGGTCTGTCCACTGCTGAACTGTAAAAATTAATCTGGCAACTAAAGAGACAATTAGTGGCAATATATCAGACGGCACCTCTGAATAATCAATAATTTTAACTCCACCGCCTTGACATGCAGGTTTTAGCATTTTTCCGCACAACTCGTTTAGATATTCATATCTAATTAATTCGTCTGACTCTGAAAACAAAAAATTAAGTCTTTTGTCTTCAGTCTTAGACTTTAATCTTTGAATAAACCTTGTAAGCTTTCCGTAAAATTCACCCTGTTTTGTTGTGCCTGATTTCGCTCCTGGCACCATCCTAATATCATCTTCATTAAGTTTATTAAGGAGTTCAGACATTCTAAAAGGAATAGGACTGTCCACTGTTATTGTACCTGCCAAAGCTTCTTTTCCTATATTCATTAAGAATTCTTGTTTGCATTCAGCAACATATCTATTGAATAACATTGCTTGATTAGGTGCATTATTATCGCTTCTATCTATAATCATAGAAAGCATCTCGTCATATGTTAGAAGCCAGCAAGGGAGAAAAATTGTCTTTTCGTCAAGTTCGTCAGAGGGTCCTGCAATTTTATAATGTGCAATGTTGTCGCCTTCAATAGTTTTGTATTCTCCATGGATATCAAAAACTACAGCATTAGCTGAAGGAAGTTTTGCAATTTGCTCCACCAGAGTAGCAACAGTATAGGATTTACCGGAACCTGTACTTCCAGTAATAACAGCATGACGTTGAAATAACTTATTTCCGTCCAACCACGCATTAGCACTTTCGCTCATTGCATAAGAGCCTATCTTTAGTGGATACGTTTCATCCTCACTATTCTTAGTGATTACTGACATAAACTTTGTAAGAATAGTTTCCGACATAATATAGCATTCTGCATCAATTTCCGCAACTGACTCTAGCGTGCGTTTAAAGACATTGCTTTCAGTTCCGTCTCTATCAATAAGCGTACCTATTAAAGTAACCTTAACCAAATCATATGATGATATATCATCTCCCTCAGCAAGGTCCATTTCATCCCCATATTTTCTCATTATTTTTGTAACAATACCAATTAGGGTTTGTCCAGCTTTAGGTGCTTTAACCGAGACCAAATTATTGACTTGGAGTTTAGATAATAATTCTGATGAAGAAACACATATCGAAATATTTGATGTGTCGACAGATTGAACTTTTCCAAAAACAGTCATTACGTCGAAATTAAAAATACCCATAATTATTCTCCTGTGATTATATTCAACAAACCATCTATGGTCCAGTAATCACCCTCAACAACCGTTACTGTTCCATTAACATTGAACATTGTGTGATTTAAACTGTCCTCAGTTATTATAACAAAATTAGAGCTGTTGCTTGAAATCAATGCTAATGCTTGATCAGAGATTTTTTTAGTTACGACTAATATCGGCTTCCCATCTCTTAAACCAGAAAGCAGTTTTTCTTGTATTTGTTCATCATTAAAACCATAGCCGATACACAAGTAAGACGAAGCTGAATTCATACAAGAATCTGCTTTTTGCAATAAATCTCTATGAACACCTCTAAGCACATCCCTATACTTATCTGATCCAGGTGGTATAATGTCAGGAATATAGTCATCAGGGATTTCTTGTTGTAATGGTATTGAACAAGGCTCCCCGTTCTTATATTTAAAATAATCCAATGACCCGTGGACTTTGAACAAGTTAACCATTTTCTTAGAAGCAAAACTATCACCAGAAAACCTTTTAAAACAGTATCCCTTAAATCCATCAGCAACGGGTACACTACCTTTATCACAAGAATACTCAATGAGCCTATCATAGTTGGTTGTGATAATATTAACTAAAGCCTTACTTGTGGTAAACAAATAACCAATTAGCTTTGATAACGAGCTTTGTGGTTCTCTAAAAATTCTTTGCCCACATTGCAAGTCATAGCTATTAATTAATCTCCAAGTTTCAAAAACAATATCGTTCACTAATTCCTTTGAAGGCGATGGGTTTACATCTGTCATAGCAGACTCTAAATCTTCGCCTTCTTCCAACCTTTTTGCTATAACAACCCAAGTTGCATCTTCAACATATTTTTCTCTTAAACTGTTAAGCAAGTGCTCGGCTAACCCCGACATACCTGGAATCCCAAAAGGAATAGAAGCACCCGTGCCAACAAGAAGCACTGGAATATCGTTAACAATACGTTGAGTTTTTTTAAATATTTCGTTTATTTCCATTTTTCATCACCAAATTAATTATACCAATATAGACGACAATAGTAAATAAAAAAATAAAAGAGAGTAAATAATACTCTCTTTTTTGGTGCGGGTAACAGGACTTGAACCTGCAAGGATTACTCCACTGGAACCTAAATCCAGCGTGTTTGCCAGTTTCACCATACCCGCATATTAACTTTTTTATTGTTCACCGAGGTAGCGATAGCAAAATCCAGCGTGTTTGCCAGTTTCACCATACCCGCATTTTTACTATTAACTTGTCACCGAGGTAGCATCAGCGAAGTCTAGCGTGTCTGCCAATTCCACCACAGGTGCTTATTAACTTTTACGACTCGCGTGACTCTTGCGGTGCCCAAATTTTTTCTTAATCTCAAATGAAAAATTTTGACAGCTGCGCCATCCTCGCCTCGCTTTATCTCACACTGTGAGCGCTCGGCGACGATGCTGTCAATTTCACCACATGTGCTAATATTGCTTAAACATAATACCATTATTAAATTCATTTTTCAAGTACAAATTGAAAGCGTAATCATATAATGAAGTAGGCATATGCCAAATATTTGAAAGGAGAAGCTTATGAGCTGTTTAACTGACAGATTATCAAATATCAACACCACGATTTACTCGTCGCCGGGCGCTGTTCCGCCGGTTCCGCCTATGCCGCCGGTACCTGCACCGCCCGTTGAGATGAACAACTTTCCAAACGACGGCGTGACGGATTCCTATGCGCTTTTCACCAATTCTCTCGCACCGGGTGAAACCTACGCCGAGGGCACAAATATTTCCTTCCCGACCACCGTCTACAACACGGATGAAAGAAACATTCAGCTCAACGGCGGAAGCGTTTCGCTTGCGGGCGGCAGAACGGGCAAGACCTACCTCGTTATGTATCAGGTTAGCGGAACATTTACAACCGCAACGCTTACGGTAACGGAAGACGGCGTAGCGCAGCAGGCTTCAGACGTAACCGTAACGGGTGAAACAACCGCTTCGGGCAGCTATATCGTCAGCGTTCCGCCGATGCAGGATTCAAACGTTGCAGTAAACGTTTTTGCAGGCAGCGTCGCAACCGCAACGCCGACGGCGGGAACCACACTTACTGTTGTAAGAATAGCATAAAAAAGGGGGGACGACGTCCCCCTTGATTTTTTTGTTTATTTGTTGTCCTTCCATTCAAGAATGCACTCGGGATTTGCAAAAATCTCGTCGAGCTTTCTCATAAACGGAACGATGTCGCCGTAGTCAAGCGCTCTGTGGTCGATTGCGATTGTAATCGGCATAATGCTTCTTGTTTCAATAACGTCGTTGCCGTTTTCATCCTGAACCGTCGTAGGACGCTTCTGAGCAGCGTTTACAGCAAAAGCCGTGGTCTGCGGCGGGATGATTTCAAGAAGCGCGCAGAAGCCCTTCTGCTCTCTGTAAATTGAACCGAGGTTAGAGATAGTTGTCGTGCCCTGCTCAATATCGTGCTTTGTAAGTCTTTCGGTCTCGGGAATTGAATAGTATTCCTTCTTTTCGCTGCCCGAAAGCTTCTTAATCTTGTGCTTACCCGGTGTGAGAGAGCCGTAAACTCTTCTTAATGCCTGAGTAACCTTGCCCTTTGAAAGACCTGTGAGAGTATCAGCGATTGACACCTCATACATAACCTCTTCAAGGTTTGTTTTCCTTGCCCTTCTTACGGTGTCGTTGATTGTCGCAGTCATTTCCTTGAGGCTCTTATCGCCCATATCGTGCATATTAACCGTCATCATTTCGCCGTTTGGAAGAATCATCGGCATGGATACGTCGATGTGGTCAAAATAATGCAGTGAGCCGCGGACAAGCTTTCTGTCAAACTCAAGATGAGTGTTCATCTTGGGTGCAGCCTTTAAGCCCTCACAGATGATTTTCATCATAACCGTGTTGATTGTGATTTTTTCGTTCTTGTCGGTAACGCCCTCGTTGAGCTTCTTAACAACGTTAAAGAGCTCTGTTACGTCCGCGTCGTACATAATAGTAGCGTGGGGGATTTCAGTCCAGCTCTGCAAGGTCATATTGGAAACAATCTTTCTTGCGATACCGAAGTGGTCAGTTTTGTAGCGTGCCATATTTATCTCCTTAAAAACTAATTATCAGTTTTTTGAATGTGCTGCTTGACGTTTTCCTTGATGTGGTCTCTCGCGTCATGAAGCGCTTCAATTGAATCGTCGATAACGAGCTCTTTGAGCTCTTCTCTGTTGAACGGTTCCTCGTTAAAACGCCTTCTGTATTCAAGAATAAGGTGCGCCCTGAATTTGGGATGAGCCACCGTGATGAGCGCCTTTGCTCTCTCTTTGAGGGTTTTGCCCTTGAGCTGAGCAATACCGAATTCGGTTACAACGTAGTTTACGTCGTTTCGCGGCGTGGTAACCGCGCTGCCCTCGGTAATGAGGGGAACGATTCTTGAAACAAGTCCCTTCTTTGCGGTTGAAGGCATTGCAATAATCGACTTTCCGCCCTTGCTCATGGTTGCGCCTCTTACAAAGTCAACCTGACCGCCGACAGCCGAATACTGGTTAAGACCGACAGTGTCCGATACAACCTGACCGAGAAGGTCAACCTGAATACAGGAATTGATTGAAATCATATTGTTGTTCTTTGCAATTTCGATAGGATTGTTTACGTAGTCGATGGGGTGCAGTTCAACTGCGGGATTGTTGTTGATGTAGTTGTTGAGCTTTTCCGAGCCGAAAGCGGCGCCGAGAACGGTTCTGCCGCGGTGGGTCTGCTTGCACTTGTTGTTGATAATTCCCGCCTCGAGAAGGTCAACAACGCCGTCGCCCACAAGCTCGCTGTGAAGTCCGAGATTCTTTTTGTTCCAGAGCTGAGCGCAGACCGCGTTCGGAATACCGCCGATGCCAAGCTGCAGGCAGTCGCCGTCCTTGATGAGGGAAGCGCAGTTGATTCCGATTTTCATTTCGGTATCGGTGATTTCAACGCTTTTAACCTCGGGAAGCGGCTCGTCAATCTCAACAAAATATGTAAAATCTCTGACGTGCTTGATACTGTTGCCGAAGGTTCGCGGCATATATTTATTAACCTGCGCGATAACAACCTCGCAGTAGTCGGTCGTTCCCTTTGTGTAGTCAACCGTTGTTCCGAACGAAACGTAGCCGTGTTCGTCCGGGGGCGATACCATAACGATGGAAACCCTCGGGCATATATACGATTTGATTATTTCGGGAATCTCGTAGAAATGAGAAGTTGTAAATTCGCTTATTCCCGTAGAAATATGTTTTCTGTTGCTCTGTGAAGCGAAAAGGCAGTTGAGAGTGAAGTGCCCCTTCATTTTCGGCTCGCACCAGGGCGAATCGCCGAGCGTGAGCATATTGATTATCTGAACGTTGTGATAGTCGCGATAATTGTCAATAAGCGCTCTTTCAATTCCAAAGGGCTCGCCGCATCCAAAGCCCGTTACAACCTTGTCGCCGTCGTGGATAGCCTTGATTGCTTCCTCAGCGCTTACAAGCTTGCTGTTATAAATTTCCTGCCAAGTCATATCCGTCCCCCCTAAATAGTACAACTTAACGTGCGAATTTGTCTAATATTTACTTGTATATATAATATACATTAAAGTTAATCTTAGGTCAATGTTTTTATTAATATTCTACTTTAAAACCTTCCTCGGCCTCGGCAACTTTGAGCATAATTGCACACTCGATTCTTTTCCTGTGAAGCTCGCAGCCGAACTCGTAAATGCCGTTAACGCTTCCCGTGGCGTGGTATGCGTTTGCAGCACAGCCGCCCGAACAGTATAGCTTTGCAAAGCAGTCCTTGCACTCTTGGTGAGAGTAAACGTTGCAGCTTTTAAACTGCTCAAGAATCTCGGGTTTTGTAACGCCGTCGTATATGTTTCCGAGAAGGAAGCTTTCCTCGCCGACAAACTGATGGCAGGGATAGAGGTCGCCGTCGGGCGTGACAGCCATATACTCTGTGCCGACACCGCAGCCCGACACTCTTTTAACGATGCACGGACCCGCGTCAAGGTCAATCATATAGTGATAGAAGGTGAAGCCGTTTCCGTTTCTGTATCTTCTGAGCATCTCGTTCGCAAGCACCTGATACTGCACTTTGAGCACCGGCAAATCTCCGTTTTTAAGCGCGTATGGCTCGTCAGGGGATGAAACAACCGGTTCGATTGAAAGCTCCCTGAAACCGAGGTCAGCCATATGGATTATGTCGCTTGCAAAGTCAGTATTTGAGTGGGTGTATGTTCCGCGGATGTAGTAGTCCTTCTGACCTCTCGCGTCGGCAAATTTTCTGAATTTGTCAACGATTAAATCATATGAACCCGAGCCGTTTCGCGCCACTCTCATTCTGTCGTTCGTCTCTTTTCTGCCGTCAAGCGAGAGGACAACGTTTCCCATCTCTCTGTTGCAGAAATCAATGACGTCGTCGTTGACGAGTAGTCCGTTTGTCGTGAGCGTAAAGCGGAAATTTTTATCGTATTTCTTTTCCTGCTCTCTGCCGTACTCAACGAGCTTTTTGCAGACTTCCCAGTTTAAAAGCGGCTCGCCGCCGAAAAAGTCGACCTCAAGATTTCTTCTTGTACCACTGTTTTCAATCAGATAGTCAAGCGCTCTCTTGCCCATTTCAAGACTCATCAGCCCCTTGGGACCGTCATATTCGCCCTTGCCCGCAAAGCAGTATTTGCAGGCGAGATTGCAGTCATGCGCAACGTGAAGGCAGATTGCCTTGAGAACGCCCTGCCTGTCCTTAAACGTCTGCGCCTGCTCTTCAAAGCTGTCCTTTGCGAAGAGTCTGCCGTCAGCTATAAGCGCCTCGATATCATCAAAACAGCTGTTGATTTCAGCTTCGGTAACGTCGGCGTCGCCCTTGTACTTTTCAAGGATAATGCGCTTTATTTCGTCCTTCGGGTGCCCCTCGTACATATTGATAATGTCAAAGGTTGCCTCGTCAACGCTGTGAACGCATCCGCTGTTCTGGTCAAGTATGATGTTGTAGCCGTTCATTTTATATGAATGAATCATAACTTTCTCCAAAGAAAAAGGCGGGTTTTAATTTACCCGCCGCAATTCTTACTTAATTATTTCTTTATCTGCTCGCATTTCTGATTTGCAACTGAGCAAGATGTCTTGCTTGCTGACTGGCAGGATGTCTGGCATTCGCCGCAGCCGCCCTTTTTAGCTGATTCACAGAGATTGCGTGAGCTTAAAGTGTTAATCTTTTTCATAATTAATACCTCTTTAAATTTATTTCGTTTATATATTACCCCAAAACTAAATCTTTGTCAATATCATATTGTCATCAAAGCCGCCCTCAAAGATTAAATTCACCCCTGCAATTTTCATATCGTTGATTGCTTCAATCAGTTTTTTATCTATGATTTCACCGGGAACGATGAGCGGTATTCCGGGCGGATAGGCGTATATGTACTGACCGCAGATTTTGCCCTCAGCCTCTGTCATCTTAACGGGCTTTGTTTCGGTAACTTCGTACGCCTCGCAGGCTTTTTCGGGAAGGGCAGGCTTTACAACGTATCTTTCGGGATTGCCCGACGAATCATCTTTAAGCCCGTTCAGCAGGCGCTCAAAGCCTTCGTCCGTGTCGCATACGGTAGAAATCAGCGTGATATAGTTTTGCGAAACCGCCTCGGGTTCAACCCCTGCGCGCCTGATGTTTTCTGCAAGCTTCTGCGCGGGAACGGCGTCGCTGTAAATTATAATTCTTGAAACGTCATCGCTTCCGAAAATATGAAGCGAAGGAATATTCTGAACCTCGCCGAAAAACCTGTCAAGAAGCTTCTTATACTCATTGAAAGCGCCCTTGCAGTCGGCAAGAAAATCAATGCACTTCTCAACCCCTGCAAGAAGAATGTAGCTCGGCGAGCTCGTTTCATAAATATCCATATACTTTTTTATCCCGTCGAAATACTCGGGGTTGTTTATATGAATAACCGCCGTCTGAGTGGGCGAGGGAAGAGTCTTGTGAAGCGAGTTGATTACAATGTCCGCCTGCGGTCTTTTGGGCAGGAAGTCTGCAAAGCCGAAATGCGAGCCGTGCGCCGCGTCAATGATTAGCGGAATATCGCATTTTACGTCGCTCACAACGCCCTCATACGTCGGCGAAGTGATAACGACCGACTTAGCTTCGGGAACGGCTTCAATAGCCGCGTCGAGCGCTTCCTGAGTGATTCTGCCGTAGGTTCCGAGCTCGTCAATGAATTCGGGCTCAATGTACGTCACTCTGAGCTCATTTATAAGGCAGGCGTTGTAGACCGACTTGTGGCAGTTTCGCGCAATTATAATACTGTCGCCCCTGTTGCAGAGCGCTGAAATTGCCGAGAGTACGCAGCAGGTCGAGCCGTTGACGGAAATGATGCTTTTCGCATATCCGAAAGCCTCGGCGCATCTTTCCTCAAGCTCGCGCAAAACGCCCGTCGGGTTGTGAAGATTGTCAAAGCCGTCAATCTCGGTTATGTCGATATCCGAGCCGCATATTCCGAAGGAAGCGTTTCTCTTGTGACCTGGAATATGAAACGGATATCTGCCGTTTTTTTCAAGCATATTATTTAATTTCAAGAGGATCACGTTCCTTTCGCAGATTGTAGATTAAAAGCATTATGTAGCCGCTAAAAATAGGGAAGAGCTCAATCAGAGCGGTTTCCTTGAATATCAAAAGCAGTATGAAGTCGGACACAAGCACCGCGCCGCAGATGATGCTGAGAACGTATTTTTTGCTCAGCGCAAAGAGCAGTAAAACGGTTATGCCCGTCACGACCGAAAAGGTCAGCGAGCCTGTGCAGTGGATGAAATACTGCGTCCGCTCTGCATAGTCAAAATGAAAGAACAGGGTGAGTATCATTCCAATTTCCGAGAGAATTAGCAGATATCTGTAAAACGTGTATTTTGTTTTTGAGTAGCCGTAAGTGATGTTACAGCACAGCGCAAAAAACGTAAGCGCGCCCCAGATAATAAAGAGCAGGGGATGGCTCAGCCCGATTTTTGAGAGGGCACCGCTGTTGCCCTCCTTAAAGCCGCCCAGAGAGGCGTAATACAGCGAATACGCCGCGCTTAATATAACGCTCAAAACGCAAATAATCTTTTTCATACTTTCACCAAAATGATTATAACATAAATAATTGACATTTCAATAATTATGTGTTATCTTAATTAAGCATTTTCAATATGCGGAAGTGGCGGAATGGCAGCTTTTTGCTTTGTGCGCTTCCTGCGGAAGATGAAGCACAATGCAAAATGGCGCAGCGGTCAAAATTTGCCGACAAAAAATTTGGCAAATTTTGGGCACCGCAAGAGTACCGCGAAAACAATCAATCGCGGCTGCCATACAAAACTAAATAATATGCGGAAGTGGCGGAATGGCAGACGCGCTAGATTCAGGTCGCGCCACCTCTGTGTAAAGTTGATAATATCGGCAGTAGTCGTTATTATATATGCGGATTAAGTTGGTTTTCAACTCCGCCTCGGTGCCTCGCCGTGTAAAAATCAGAGGCAAAATTGAATATGTGCAGGAGTGGCGGAATAGGCAGACGCGCAGGTTTCAGGTACCTGTTGTTCACGCAGTGTGGGTTCAAGTCCCATCTCCTGCACCACCAAACAGCGAGCTTAAAAAGCTCGCTGTTTTGGTTTCTCAGAGCGCCATATACCAGCTTTCCGTATAGCTTTCATCAAGCTCTCCGTTGTTGTAGAGGTCGATATGCTGTCTGAACTTGCCGTTGAAGATTACCGTAATATCCAACTTACCGTCTTTCTCGCCGATTTCTATTTTGTCTATCAGTAATCTTAAATCGGAGTCGCTTATTGCACCTTCAGCGGCAATTCTTTCAAGCACCTCTACGCTGCTTTTGAGTTCGGCTTTGCGGTTTTTGACCGTACTTTCAATATCCTTCATATCTGCTATACGCTTTTCAAGGTCGGCTATTTCCTTTTCGCATTTTTCAAGCATATCGGTATAGATGCTTGCTCTCACTTTATCCCTGATGCGTTCAAGGAGAATATTTTGTTGGTCTTCCCTGCGTTGTTCGAGCTTTGCCTCAAGTCCTTCGATTAAATTAATCGTTGTTCTGTGCTCCGCTTTCCAGCGTTTAAAGCTTTTGTCAATCCTCCGGCAATTTTCGTGAGCGATTTCAATGATATTTTCCAGTTCTCTGTTGACGATAGCGTCAAGCGTTTCCTCGTTTATTCTGTGGGCAGTACAGTGTTCAACGCCATAGCGGTGATATCCGTTGCAGACATATTCAAGTCTATCGGGTTTATCGCGCCACTTGCGTATTTTACAGGTAAAGGAGGAACCGCAGTCAGCGCACTTTATCAGTCCCGTGTACCTGTGACACGGCTTTTCGTTTCCGGCTCTGACATTGTTTTTCTTTTTCGTTTCAAGCAGCGCATGGACCTTTTCAAAGGCTTCTTTGGAAATAATCGCCGGAACAAACCCTTCGTGGCGTATCCATTCTTCTTCGGGAAGGGTTTTACGCACTTTATTTATCTTGTTGGTATATGACTGGTGGCATACCACCGTTCCCGTATAGAATTCATTATCAAGGATACGCTTAACAGTTGTTCCGTTCCATAGATAGCGGTTAGCGATTTCGGGTTTATTATAGCCGTGCTTCTTGCCGATATATTTATTCTGATAATAGCCCGGCGCTTTTATGCCTTCACTGTTCAGAATATGAGCAATGGATTTCATACCGTAGCCGTCAAGGAACATCCTGAATATTCTTCTGACAATTGCTGCCGGCTCATCCATTATGACAATTTCGTTTGTATTCTTATCTTTAAAGTAGCCCATAGGCGGAACGAGGACGATGCCCTTCTTCTGCTTTTGAAGGTATCCTGCGCGGATTTTTCTGCTGATATCACGCGCATACATATCGTTGAAGATACCCTTGAAGCCAACCATCAGGTCATCGTCCTCATTACTTGTATCAATGTTTTCTGTTACGGATATTACTTTTACATCGTTCTCCCGCAGGAAATCAATGAACATCGCCGTTTGCGTTCGGTGTCTGCCGAGTCGGGATAAGTCTTTTACAATGACTGCATCTATCAGCCGCGCCTCCACCGCTTCGGATATTTTTTCTATTCCCTCTCGGTTGAAGTGCATTCCGCTGATGTTATCGTCTGCGGATTCGCCGACAATTTCAAAGCCGTTATTCTCTGCATATTCCCGAACAATATTCTGCTGATTTGTCAGCGAGTTCAGTTCAATGTCGTCGTCACGGGAAAGCCTTGCATAAAGCCATGCTCTGTTTGATTTTGACATATCAAATCAACTCCTTTACATATTTTTATCAAACACAACATACCATAAAGAACACTAAATAGCCAGACTAAATCCGCCGTCACCTTCAGAAATTTCTTCGTCTTCCGGTTCTTCTTCGGGAAGCGTTGAATCCGTCGTCATATATCCTTTGACTGCGGACTCGAGAAACTGATCAAAGGCTTTTTCGTTTCCGTTATAATAAACTTCAACCTTGTTCACGTTTTCCTGAATACTCATGGGTTTTCTCACCTCCTTATTCTTCATTTTCATTGTCTGCATTTATCTGTTTAAAGACGTCATCACCGCGCCAGAGTAGTTGAAGAGAAACTAATCCTTCATCTTCATAATCGCTGACAAACGGGATGAATACTTCTTCGTCAAAATCTATATTTTTATACAATTTTCAATAATACCTTTCTGCCTGCTTTGTATCTCAACATAGCAGGACTTTTTAGTTTTACATCGACTGACCGAATCCTTCGTCTTCATCAAAGTCTTCGTCAGTATCGTTGTTCTGATTTGTGTTTTGCAGTTGCTGCTGATAGCGCTGTTGCTGGATTGCACGGCGGAGAGCGAAGTCAATAATACCTGTGCCGATGTTGAGAAGCGCTTCTGCGTTTTCGGCTGCCCTGCGGCTGTCTTCTTCGTCTTTTTCCGCCTTGGTGTATTCACCGCCTGCGGAACGCTCGCCGTGAGCAATGCGTTTCTGCTGCTCTTTGGAGAGTTCCTTGCTGTCCGTCTGCTGCCGCTTTTGAGCATTGATTTCGTTGATACGGTCAGCCGCCTTGCTGTTGAAAAGCGAGGCAACGGATTGCAGCAGGCTGTTGTAAATATTCGTGTTCTTGTTGATATTCTTCCAGCCGTTATCCGTTCCGAAGATGAGCGATTCCTGCACCGCCTTTATCAGCATATTCTTAAGAGAACGGAATTCTTTGTTCGTTTCTATCGGTATGTCCTTGTCGTTCTCGCTGTCATAATAGAGAGCGAGTTTCAAGCGGTTGACCTCGTTCCACCTTGCATACATATATCGAAGCGGACGGTTTTCGTTTACGATATGCCTGAGCAATTCATCAACCGTATGCTTGATATTTTTCGGAAGATAACCGTAGACCTTCTTTCCTTTGCAGTTATTAAGCTCGTTTTGTAACTGCTTAATGAGTGCGGCAGTTTCGTCTGTAATCGGAAATATTCTTTTGGAAATTCCTTCAAGAACTTCATCCATTTCCGCTTTCAGTTCGTCGCGGATTTCCGTCTGCTCTCTGAACAACTTGTATTGTTCGTTACGGAATATATCGTTACCGAAGGCGCTGCGCATTTTCTCCATTCCCTTTTTCGTCAGATAACCCTGACCGCTTTTTGATAAGACTATCAGATGAATATGCGGATGGTGCGTCGTGTTATGGAAGGCGGCGTACCACTCCATATCGCTCGGCTTAAGCTTATGCGCTTCGGCAAGCTCATTCATATTGCGGCGCACGCACTGCTTCCAGGCGTCGGCATTGTTGTAGCCAAGTCGCTCCGCATCTTCACGGCGCAGGCTGATGACGTGCGTCCAAACAACGCCCTCATGAGCAGATACTTTGTCTGCAACATCGTCCAGGTCAATCGCTTCATCGGTTGCAGAAAAGAGTCCGTGCGAGCCGAACTTTTCAACGCCGGGGCGCTCGGCAATATATGAAACAAGGCTTTTCAGTTCATCGGTACGGTCAGCTTCACGCTCGGCAACCGCATTGATAAATTCCGTTGCATTTTCTTTTGATGGTTTCATCATAAAGTCATCAAATTCAATATACTTTTTCGTTTCGGGAAAGTGTTTTGTAATACGGTTGATTAAAGTAAACTGCTGCTGCGTTGCAATCTTACCGTCTTTCCCTTTCGGAACCTTCTCAACACCTTCGCGCGTTCCCATATACTTAACGAGCTTACCGGCGTTTTGCGCAGACGGGTTTTTGATGAATCTGCTCGATACAATTATCTTCGCCATCAGCGTTTCCTGTTGATAAATTCGTCAGCAGTTTCGAGCGAAATATACCCGTTAGTGTAGGCAACTTCTTCTTTAACTACTTTGTTAAGTTGCTGCCAATCAACGCCTGTATAGTCGTGATAAGCCGCCGCAAGACGATTGAACTTCCCGAGCTCAACCGCCATCTTAAAGAGCATTTCGCACATGCCTTTTTCCGTATGCTGTATCTCATCTTTGATGACGGAACTTATCATCGGCGAGAGATAATCTGCGTTCTGACTCTGTAAGATATATCCGATATAGAAATCAATCGCAGTCCTTACGAAGTCACTTCGGTTGACGCAGTTGGATAAAGGTAGCACTTTATCCATTTGTTCCACCTGACTCGGCAACTGCCAGTATGAATATTTTTCTTTCTTTTCGATTGTAATCATCTCCTGAATTGTAAATTTGAGCATACCCCTGTTAAGCATTTCCAAAACCGTCGGCACTGCCGTCGGATGTGGCAGGTGAGGCGCAGGGCATACGCCTCACTTTTACCTGCTTTCAATAATTTCTTTGAAAATATTGAAATAATCAATCAGGTTTCAGCATTACTTTTCATTTCAGAGGTATTTCTTATTGAATATATTAAGTTTTTAAAGTACCCCTTACCAAATTTTATTGATAGTATAGAGGTGTGAGAGTCTGTTGCCGTTACTGCTGTCATACCGGTGCGTGATATTGATTAAGCATTTATCTTCCAACACCTTGAGCGCTTCATCCACAGTTGGCTCTGTCATATGACATTTCCTGGCTATGGTGCTGCGCGAAGGATAGCACTGAAAGGTTTTCTTATCCGTACGGCTGAACAGATAACAGTAAACAGCAAAGTCTCTCGCCTTCAGGTCTTCATCAAAAATGCAGTTCGGCACAATGAAGAAGTTGCCTGAAGGGAATTTCTTTGGTGAATAATCCATCGCTATATTTCCTTTCGTAAGATTAAATCCTGCATCCCGAAAACAGAAAAGTGGACACAATATTCATATTGCATTTTGAAAGGTTTTGTGATAATATTTAAATATGAAACAGAACAAATATCGCATTTATGAGCTCTCGGCTCGGGCAATTATTGCAAATTCAAAACCGAATTCACAAGGCAGAACCATCTTCAATCTCAACTCTGTACAGACAGAAAAGTGCAGGGTTATTTCTGCTTCCCACGAGCAGGAAAGCAACGCCCTGTTCTATCAGATAATGTGCGAGAAGCATAGAAATGATTTTGCACTTCCCGAAGGAAACATCATCACCGATCTTGCTGATATTATCTTTTACTGCAATTTTGAAAACATATTTGACAGAGACGAACAGCAGAAAAAATATGCCGACCTTCAGCGCAAAGCAAAAGATATGTTCCGACCCGAAGGCGTGACACTTGACTTCGGCACAGGCGCTCACCGCTATGTCGCCTTTGAGCGTTCTGCGAGTATGAGCCGCAACGCAAAGCTGTCTTTTATCCGAGAGGACTATCTTGCGCCGATACGAAAACGAATGATGCTGGATATGACAATCGGTGATTGCCAGCTTTCAAAGTTTTACGCATATAACGGACTGCTGCTGTCATCAGGGACGAGAATTGATAACGTATACATTGAGAAGAAGCACCGTGTAATTGTGATTGATAATCCGACTTATGCTGTTGACGCCACGAGAATTATCACCGTGGAAGATGACGGCACAAAAAATCCCATGCGTAAATACACGAGAAAAGAAACAAGAGGTATCGTGGAAGTAACCGGCTTTGACGGCGAAGGTCTTATCTCAAAGGAATATGCCGCCGTCATTGATAAAGCCTTCTGTGGTGAGCATTGCCACACCTCTTTCCAAATTCGTCTGCCGTATGTTAAAGGGATGCTGCACCAGGTTGACTTCAAGGATTTTCTTCACAGCGCAGGAACAGAAATGATAACGGACATTTTCGGCGTTACTCACAAGGTGAAGGATGTGGATATCATTCTCACCAAGAGTATGTTCAAAGGTTACGGCTGGCTGCTTGATAACAATATGTCCTGGGAGGATTACTGGAAGGCGTTTACCAAGTATAGCCACGCCTTGTATATCACGAACGTCAGCAAGGAACATCCCGAAGAATTTACGGAACTGAACTACCAGTTCCT
Organism: uncultured Eubacterium sp.; assembly: GCA_905234995.1. GTDB lineage: Bacteria > Bacillota > Clostridia > Oscillospirales > Acutalibacteraceae > Eubacterium_R. The sequence continues at coordinate 28,376 of CAJOJV010000006.1, forward strand.
GAATACGCTATCGCTGACAAGAGAGGAATTCCGCCCCGATGATTTACCTGACGGCTGGACACAATCGCCGCAAAACGAGGAGCGCAATTGGCTGACAAAAGAAACCGAAACGGCGTACTACAACCTTTGCGCCGATGATGAATACCGCCTGAACTATTTCCTTAAATACCTGAACAGAAGAAACCGAAAGACACGAAACTATCAGCTGGCAGAAATATTGAAGAGCAATCCTCTCTTTATCAACGAACCTGTCTATACGAAAGAATTGGAAAGCCGGGCAGATACAATACTGAAAAATTACGCGCTCGGCAAGTTGATTGTTGCCGGTGATAACCGATTTCTTTCCGGTGATCTGCTGGAACTTTTAATCAATCTGATAGATAAACGACAGCGGATGAACAGCAGAGAGAGAACATTTTTCTCTGCCGCTATGTCCACTCATTTTGCGAAGAATTCATACTATGCGCCGCGTATTGCCTACGCGCATGATAACGAATGCACATTACTGCGAAATCCGCATATCGCAAGAAACGAGGAAATTCAGTTAGCGGTTTACCCGCAGATTGAGCAGATGAGAAAGCATTATCTCGGTCACCTTTCAGATATTGTTATTGTGGATACACATATGCTCGCTGCCGAGCGGCTCGGCGGTGCAGACTATGACGGCGATATGATTAAAACCATATCCGACCCAATTATCAATGCTGCGGTCAAACGGAATTATGCGCTTAACAGCCTTGATAATATGAACAATATTCCGCTTTTGAAAATTCCCGAAGCCGAGCCGCTTATCCGTAATGCGAATGACTGGGAAGCGAGATTTGAAACTGTAAAGAGCACCTTTTCTTCCCGAGTCGGTCAGATATCAAACGCTGCTCTTGACCGAAGCATTATCGCTTATGATGAGAACTCCGATTCCGCTCTGCGCAGGAAATGCCGTGAGGAAACGGAAACGCTGGCTATTTTAACAGGTTTGGAAATTGACTCGGCAAAGAGCGGCGTCAAGCCTGACCTTTCCGATTATCTCGGAAGCAAAAGCATTTCCCGCAGTATATTTTTAACCTACAAGAACCTAAATGAACAATCGGAAAGTCGCCGCGAATGGTATCAGGAGACACACAGGGACAAACTCAACAAATTCTTTTCTCAGACTGACTGGGCAAATGTCAGTTCCAACCTTGAACTGCTTCCATACTTCGCCCTTCAACTGAAAAAGCACACACCGAAGATAAAGGCACATCCTGCAAAGGACGACGAGCTTTTTGCTTTTGCCGTTGATGAAAATTGGAAAGCTAACCTTGATAAAGATATTCTTTCTGCGGTAAGCGGTTTGGTTTCGGATTATGAAGCGGTGCTTAACCGTATCCGTTTTTGCAAGGTTCCGATTAAAAACAAGAGCCGCAAAAGCGGTATTGACCGTATTCTCTATTCAAGAGGGCAAGAAGAAATATATCATTCTGACGAGCTTTATGCGTTATTCCAAACCATATCGGCTGAAAGGATTTCTGCTATCCGTGAAGCCATCCGCAACGAGAAATGGCATCTGATGGGAGAAAAAGAAAGAGAAGACTTCCTGAACGGATATCTTCCCGATAATGATTTTAAGGAGTATTATCCCCTGCTTTCCGATTTTCGTTTTAGCGGTTATAAAGTGCTGTACGATTTGATTGCCGATATTGACGATGAAAACAACGCGCTTGATAACAAGAGACTGATTCGTAAAACAGATTCAGAAGCGTTTGCACAAATGATGCAGGCATATATTAACAAGTCGGCTGCCGTTTCATACCACGAAGCCGTATCCGTCAAATGCAGAGAATTGCTTGACAAAATAGTTAAGCCTTCCGTTGCCGTGCAGTATATCGTTGCACTTGGGAAGCGGCATCTTCTCTTTGATATACTGCTTGACAGCATTGAAAAAACGGTTTTGAAAAAGGATTAATTATGTTAAACGAAATTGAAGAATTTAAAGCATACACATCGCCTGTCATCTACAAAGCAGACAGCAAACGAGACACTTCTTATCTCGGCAGGTTCACCTTTGATTCCCTCCTGGAATTCAGGGGACTCAGCAGAGTACTGACAATTGTTGCACGAGGATATATGTTTCAAAACGGTGAGGCTGACATTGACCTTGCAAGGCGTGCCTTGTGCGCATGGTGCAGTATGCCCGAAATGAAAAAAGCCACTCCAAAGGAGGAGTGGCAGTTCATGACGGATTTTCGTGACCTTCACAACGAGTTTCCGGAACTCGTTGATAACCATGGTAACGGGTGGTACTTTTGCCATATTAAAAATGTATATAAATTTGTTAAGTGTTATCCTGACAGGGTAAGCAAGGTTGCCGTTAATAAAGCTGATTTGCTTGGCAAAAAGTATAACCGCATTTGGTATAGGAAAATACTGCAATTGCAGATTCCTCTTTTTGACTCACAGACAAAAGGTGCCTGGGTGCAAAACTTTGACAGCATTATTGCCGACGCATTAGTGCTCGGTCCACTGAAAGATACAACTCTTAATCTGTCGGAAGAAACGCTGTGTAAAATCAATTTAATTAATACAAGCGACACACCCGATGAAGTCATCGTCCTGTTAGTACAATACTATCTTGCCAACAAGCCGGATGATGCAGAATGGGTTGTGCTTCCGACGGCAAACTTTGATATGTATTTCGGCAACACCAATTTCAGTAAGAAATGGCTGAAAAAGATTCCGGAAAGCATCATTATCCGTGACACCTTCGGTTTTGGCGTCGGAAGGTACAAAATCGTTATCTGAAGAAAAAAACACCGGTCTACACCTGTGAAATTGGCAACATAGCCGACCGGAATTTTTCGGACGGGGTAACGGTTGTTTTGAGAATTTCTATCGCCATTAACCGATTTTTCGCCTGACCGAAGTCCCGAAACCCTTGCAAACACTTACTTTTCAAATTTGACACTTTTGCATAAGCGTCACGAAAACCGCTTCATAGACTTTTTGACGAAAAAGTGAGTGAATTGAAAAGGTAATATTTGAATAAAATACCGCCCTGCAACCATAGATAGCAGGGCGGCTTTTATATGCATTCTATTATGCCTTACGTTTTAATTTTCCTTTGTACTGCTGCAGCAATATCGGAATATAGGTAATGGCAGGAATAACGAAGCCGAGATACTTATAATCCGACTGCACAAGCATATTGAAAATACCGTGGTAGATGCTTGCCAGGGTCAGCAAAGCAAAGGTGCCGCAGATAAAGAGCTTTCTCTTTTTCTTAACGAAACAGATACCGAAGCCGACCGTCAGCGTGCATACGCCATGCATTAAAGCGGTGGAGAAGCCGCGGATAATCGCCCATACAATGGTAACATTTTCAATATTCTGCACAAGAATTACCATATTTTCAAACATACCGAAGCCGATGCCGACAGCGAACGAAAGCGCTAAAACCCGGTCCTGTCTGTCGTTGACAACAATGGCGTAAAATAAAATCGGCAGAGCTTTAAATAATTCCTCCGTCACAGGAGTAATTGAGGTTGTAACCAATAAAGTATCGTTATTCAGTTTTGAAAGTAAAATCGAATTCAGTTCCGAAACAAAAAGTGAAACAAAAATACCGATAAGCATAAAGCCGACAATCAACTTTGAGCGCTTTTTGAGCATTAGCAAAAGCAAAACCATCGGCGCAACGACGCAGATAAAGAGGATATAAATCAGGTTGTCCATTTTTTAATCCCCCTTTCTACCGTAGGAACAATCGCAATCAGCACGGCTCCCATAAGAATACCGATAATGAGCGCCGCTATTTCATTGCCGAGGAGGTTGGCAACCATTTCGGCAACACAAAGATATTCAAATACAAGCGCCAGCAAATTATATGTTTTCAGACAGTTGATAACGCCAAAGTCAACATCAGGGAAAATCAGATGCTTCAGATTGTAATAGGAAGCGCCTGCAACGAATATAGTAATGACGCCGGAGATGACCTTTACAAGAAGCGAAGAATCGGAGAATAAAAAGCATATAACATATACTGCGATGGCAGGAAGCGGCGCCGCTAAAGGAATCAACCTGTATTTTGTAAATTCCTTTGAGCCGTCGTCGGCAAGGCTGTCCATAGCACCGTAGTTAGCGGAAAACAGGAACAATAAGCCGCCGATAACGCCGAATACGCCGAGCTGAAAGTGCTCCAGTATATCGCCGATGGTTATCAGTCTTACCACCTGATAAAGCCTGCCGAACGCCATACAGCCGACGGAGAGCGTAATCATCTGGGCATAAACGGCTTTTCTCGGTTTGAAGAAAACGACCGCACCGTAAATAAAGCCGATGAAGGCGCACAGGCAGGTAATGATGTTTGCGATAAGATATAAATTCAAAATATCACCTCATTACAGCAGGGAGAGCCTTATACTCTCCCCAATTTTATCAATATTTATGCAGGCAGCACTGCATCTTTTTTACGTTTTTTTGAAGCAGTCATACCGAGTGCGGTAACCGCCGCACCGAGAAGGAGTCCGCCGCCGGCGGAAAGAGCAAGCGTGCCTGATGTAAAGTTAGAACCCGCCGTTGTTGCGGCAGTATTGTCCACTTTATAATAAACCATTACGCTCTTTGCTTTCTGATTCCAGCAGAAGCGCTTATCGTTAAGGTTAAATGCCGCGCTTTCGCCGAACATGTGGATACCCGTTTCATAACATTCGGGTACGTTGCTACTGCCGACAACAACCTTTAAGCTGCTTGCAAGAATTGGCACTTCTGCCTCATTCTTTGCCGCATAGAGCGCAAGCCACTGCGGGTTAACGCAACCGTTCATATCCGCGCAGGTGTCAATTTCCTTGAAGTAATCATCGCCCTTTTTGCGGTTACTTTCAACTGCTTTGTAGTACGCCGACTGATTTTTAAGAACAATTCTTTCGCCCTTGGCGTTATAGCCGATAAGGTCTTTTTCATCAACCATATAGTGAGGAACAGGGCTGAAATCAACATCGTAAAAATCGCACATATCCTTATAGGTAAGATATATTGAAACGGCAGTTAATGCAATCATTGCAACAGTAACGCCGGCAACAAGAGCGGCGCCCATATTGTTCGACCAGCTGATGTTACCCGAGTATTCAGGCTTGGAAACAAGGTCGTCCATTCTGTCAAAATTAATTTGACCCCTTTCATTAAAGGTTAGAAACTCAAATCCTTCATATTCTCCCTGCAAATTCGGAATTACTTTGTCGGAGAATACTCCTTGAGACTGAATAGCACTAATCTCCTGATGAATCGTACGGTTGCTCTGTCCGACCTTAATTAACTCGTTTTCAATTGCATTTTTTGTATTATTAATTATTGAGGTATTTATTTCACCGGCTAAAACAACTGAACCAGCCAGAGCGATACCTGATACAGCTGTAAGCCCCCATAAAAATATTGTAAGCTTGCTTATAATCGAGTCTTTACCCTCATCTGCAAGCTTAAGAGCGTCCGCTCTTAATGCGTCGCTTGTCAAAGCAACGCCGCCTTTTTCATAAATTCCGCGGTCAACGTCACTATAAATTGACGCTTCGCTAACATTGCTGGTATCTATTTTACTGTATTCCTCAGGGTTGGTTGCGGCAACGGCAACCAGCTCGCTGAGAGATACAAATCCGAGTCCCGCTCTCTGACCGTTTGAAAGAGAGGCAACAAGCGGATAAAGAACCGTAATATCGTCCTCTATATCCTCACTGCTTTGCATAAAGAAATCAAGCAAAGTACCGTCGCCGTAATCAGTGTTATTTAAAAATTCATATATGGAAACCTTGGAAATATTTGAGTTGAATTCAAAAATATCAAGGTTTGCTTCAACAAGGTCAACAAATTCGTCAACGTTGTCCTTGTTGAGTTCTCCGTCCTCTTCAAGCTGCTGCGCAGCTTCATGAGCACCGTCATAATCAATTTCTTCAGCGTTTTCTATCGCTTCTTCCGCATCTTCTGCAGAATTCAGGAATTCCTGAAAGTCGTCCCAGCAGGCAAGAATAGTATTTGCATCATCGTCATATTTCTTGGCGAGCTTTTTCATTGCGTCCGCAGGAGAACCGCCCTGAAGAGCCAATAAATCGTCATAGGTAGTATCCTCAAAACGCTCAACCCATGTATCGTCGCTTGTATCCGCCGCACGGGTGAGAAGATTCTGAATCATAATTGTTGCCTGACCGTTGGACTGAGCGATAATCGTGAGAATATCGGCGTGCTTATTTTTTTCGCTTTCGGGCAGAGAATCGCGCACCTGCACATTAAAATCATAAAGGGATTTCTTTTCCTTTTCTTTATCCGAAAGCGCGTCATATTGCGGCTTTGCCATTTCATAAACCGTTTCGTTAAGGAGCAAGTCGCCGAGCCCTGCGCCGCCGCAGTCATCATCCGTCAGCTTATTAAGAATATCATGGAGATAACGCGCTCTTTCCCTGTTTGCGGAATTTTCGGAATTATAGTTTTCACGGTATTCGTTAATTGCCGAAAGGAACATATCCACAAACGGAATAATCTGCTCGCTCATCTGACCTTCCATAAGCTTTTCATATTCCGCAACGTCATATCCACCCTTCATATTCATAAGGGCAAGGTCGGTAATAGCTTCTTTTTTGTTTTTAGTAGTCTTGTAGCCGAGGTAAACCTTTTTGTTTCCCTTTGCTCCTGTATCGGTTGAGCCTGAGCCTTGGTTTAGGTCAACGGGCTTGCCGTCTTCGCCGTTAAGGATTGTAAAGCCCTCTTCGGCAGCCTTGTCAAAACTGCCCTGATATACCTTTACTTCGCTGATATAATCGGGCGTGTCAGCAAAGACCTGCGCCGGCATCAGCGTTGCCATCAATACGGCAAGGATTACTGCAATTAATACTTTTGATATATGCTTCATAAATACAACCTCCGAATATTAAGCTGTTACGGTCTTGTTTTCTTTACGTTTACCGGTAGCTTTCACAGCAAGTGCAGTGATGCACGCGCCGAGAAAAGCTCCGCCGCCGCCTGCAAGGGCAAGCGTGCCGCCTGTGAAGTTGGAACCGGTTGTTGTTACAGCGTTTTTGTCCACCTTAAAGTAAACCATAATGCTTTTAGCTTTTTCGTTCCAGCTGTAGAGTTTGTCATTGAGGTTAAGCGGCGCGCCTTCACCGAACATATGAATACCCGTTTCGTAGCCCTGCGGCACATCGCTGCTGCCGACTACTACCTTAAATGAATTCGCGAGAATCGGCTGCATTGCCTCATTCTTAACCGCATAGAGCGCGAGCCACTGCTTGCCGATGTCGCCGTTCATATCCGCGCAGGTGTCTACGCTCTTATAATACTCGGCTTTTTCCTTACGGTTGCATTCAACGGCTTTGTAGTATGCGCCCTGATTCTTGAGTATAATCTGTTCGCCCTTTGAGTTATAGCCTGTAATATCCTTTTCCTCTACCATATAATGCGGAATCGGGGTGTAATCCACCTTGTAATGCTCCCTCATTTCAAGATATGTGAGCACGGAGGAAACGGCAATCAAAATGATAAAGGCGACCGCCAGACCTGCTGAAAGATAATATGTTACTTTATAACCGGTAGTAAACACTTTTCCGGTACTACCACCTCCGGCCGACAGAATTTCATCTTGTTTTGAGAGTAATTCTTTCATTTTTGCATAGTCAGGACTGTTTACATCCCAACACTTGCTGAAATCAATGCCCTGTTCTGCTAATGATGTCGTTTTCCCATATTCAGCAAGGGCATTCCAACCCCTAACACCATAAGTATAGTGACCGATACTATGTAAGATAGGTGATACAAAAGCACTTAAGAGTGCTGCAGCGCCCGTGCCGATGGTGATATACCACATAATGTTTGACCATTTGGAGAGCGCGGTTTCTTCATCAACCATTTTTGAAAGCGCGTCCGAACGGAGCGCGTCGCTTGTGAGCGCAACGCCGCCCTTCTGGTAAATGCCGCGGTCAACGCCCTCGTAAACGGAAACGGGCTTCATTTCATCAAGCTTGGCTTCCTTGTAACCCACTGAATCCGTTACGCCTATCATCAGCATTTCCTTAAGAGAGAAGAATTCAAGACCTGCCCTCTGTCCGTCGGAAAGAGATGCGATAATCGGATAAAGCATAGTGATATCGTCTTCCACGTCCTCTACGGGCTGCGTAAAGAAATCGAGCATTGTGCCGTCGCCGTAATCAATGCTGTCAAGGTATTCATGGAGAAGAATGGTGTTCATCGCATCCTGCGCTTCGGAAACATTGTCCTGCGCTTCAACGTAATCAACCGCTGCATCAACGGCGTCTTCAACATCGGGGTTGCTACCCTCCATATCAACAATTGCGTCGGCAGCGTCGGTATATTCGCTGATGTCATAATTCTCAACTATTTCAACCGCGTCGTCATAATTATCAAGCGCCTCTTTGAAGGTTTCCCAAGTGCCGAGAAGTGTGTTCGCGTCATCGTCATATTTCTTGGCGAGCTTCTTCATAGCGTCTGACGGATAACCGCCCTGTGCGTCAAGCAAATCGTCAAAGGTAGTGCCTTCAAAACGCTCCAGCCATGTATCCTCGCTTGTATCCGCCGCGCGGGTAAGCAGGTTCTGCATCATCAGGGTTGCCTTACCGTTGGACTGAGCAACAATAGTGAGAATATCGGCGTGCTTGTTCTTTTCCGCCTCGGGAAGAGAATCGCGCACTTCGTTATTTACATCGTAAAACGATTTCTTTTCCTTTTCCTTATCGGAGAGCGCTTCATACTGCGGCTTTGCCATTTCGTAAACCGTTTCGTTAAGGAACAAATCGCCGAGCCCTGCGCCGTCGGTATCGTCATCGGTCAGCTTGTTCAGTATATCGTGGATATACTTTGCTCTTTCTTTGTTTGCCTTGTTTGAAGAATTATAGTTTTCACGGTATTCGTTAATAGTAGCAAGGAAGTTTTCAACGAACGGCACAATCTGCTCGCTCATCTGACCGTCCATCAGCGCTTCGTAATCCTTAACGGAATAGCCGCCCTTCATATTCATTAAAGCGAGGTCCGTAATCGCTTCGCTTCTGATTTTTGTGGTTTTATAACCGAGATAAACGGCGTTGTTGCCTTTTGCATAATCATCGGTTGCGCCTGCGTCCGCGTTAAGGTCTGCGGGCTTGCCGTCTTCGCCGTTAAGGATAGTATATCCTTCATCGGCTGCGCCGTCCGTGCTGCCCATAAAGATTTTCACTTCGCTGATATAATCCGGCGTGTCCGCAAACACCTGCGCGGGCAGCAGCGTTGCCATTAACACGGCAAGTATTACTGCGATTAATACTCTTGATATCTTTTTCATAGCACATTCCCCTTTATGCCGTAACGGCACTGTTTTCCTTGCGTTTTCTTGCGGCGGTCATACCGAGGGCAGTCACCGCTGCGCCGAGGAGAACTCCGCCGCCGCCTGCGAGAGCGAGCGTGCCGCCGGTGAAGTTGGAGCCTGTCGTTGTTGCGGCAGTTTTATCTGTCTTGTAATAAACCATAACGCTCTTGGCTTTTTCGTTCCAGCAGAAGCGCTTATCGTTAAGGTTGAACGCTGCACCTTCACCGAAGAAATGGATGCCCGTCTCGTAGCCCTGCGGCACTGCCGTGCTGCCGACAACAACCTTAAAGGAATCCGCTAAAATCGGGTCTTCCGCTTCGTTCTTTGCTGCATAGAGCGCGAGCCACTGCGGGTTTACGCAGCCGTTCATATCCGCGCAGGTATCAATTTTACCGAAGTAATCGTCGCCTTTTTTGCGGTTGCACTCAACGGCTTTGTAGTATGCGCCCTGATTCTTGAGTATAATCTGTTCGCCCTTTGAGTTATAGCCTGTGATGTCTTTTTCATCAACCATATAGTGAGGAATCGGAGTAAAGTCCACGTTATAATGCGCCTTCATATCGCGGTATGAAAGATAAGTTGTAACAGCAGCAAGAACAATAACCGCAACGCCAAGACCGACTGCGAGTCCTTTGCAAATTGAACTGTTTGCTGTCACTGCCTGTGTTTCAAGCGCATCAATTTTGTTTCCTTTAATAATATCTTCGTTAGTAAACAGAGTTTCAAGTTCGCCTATTTCGTCATCCGCCAGACCTTTTGTAAGCGGTTTGATATCATTTGAAAGACTGCTCACTTCTTTTGTGCAGGATGAAATATCATATTTCATAATGCCCAGTGAAACCGCAGAGCTTGTAAACGCAACAAATGTCGTTGCAGTTAAAACTATCATAGCGGTAGTCCATGCGCTGAAAATGCTGTTGTCCTGATTCATTTTAGCGAGAGCGTCCGCTCGCATTGCATCGCTTGTAAGAGCGACACCGCCTTTCTGATATATTCCGCGGTCAACTCCGTCATAAATTGAAATCTCTTCAATTTCGTCAAACTCGATATCTGAATACCCGTTTTCATCAGTCATAGCAACAGAAAACAATTCTTTTAATGAAAGAAATTCAAGACCTGCACGCTGACCTTTTGAAAGCGAAGCAATCAGCGGATAAAGGATAGTTAAATCGTCATTGATTTCATCATACTCCATCATAAAGAAATCGAGCAGTGTGCCATCTTCATAATCGATGCTTTCAAGATAGTCGTGTATTGCAATGAACTGCGAGTAAACTGTTATTTCCCTGACCTGATTCCTGATTTCATTGTATTCGTTAAAGAATTTTGAATACTCCTCTTTATTGTATTTCGGGTGAAGCTGTTCAAGCAGGAATTCACAATGCTCTATTTGTTCCGTAGCTGCGTTTTCATCGAATGCATCGACTTTGGCAACATATTCGTCATAAGATGCAAGACAGTCACGGAACGCATCCCACATTTCAAGTAGCTTTTGCGCATCATCGTCATATTTCTTGGCGAGTTTCTTCATAGCGTCGGTAGGAGAACCGCCCTGTGCGTCAAGCAAATCGTCAAAGGTAGTGCCTTCAAAACGCTCAAGCCATGTATCATCGCTTGTATCCGCCGCGCGGGTAAGCAGGTTCTGCATCATCAGGGTTGCCTTACCGTTGGACTGCGCAACAATAGTGAGAATATCGGCGTGCTTGTTCTTTTCCGCCTCGGGAAGAGAATCGCGCACTTCGTTATTTACATCGTAAAAGGATTTCTTTTCCTTTTCCTTATCGGAGAGCGCTTCATACTTAGGCTTTGCCATTTCATAAACCGTTTCGTTAAGGAATAAATCGCCGAGTCCTGCGCCGCCGCAATCGTCATCGGTCAGCTTGTTCAGCGCATCATGAACAAACTGCGCTCTGCCTTTATTCTCCGCATTATCGGAATTGTAATTTTCGCGATACTCGTTAATTGCGGCAAGGAAGCTTTCCACAAACGGAACAATCTGCTGGCTCATCTGACCTGCCATCAGCTTTTCGTATTCAGCAACATCGTAGCCGCCCTTCATATTCATAAGGGCAAGGTCGGTAATTGCTTCGCTTTTTTTCTTCGTGGTTTTGTAGCCGAGATAAACGGATTTGTCGCCCTTTGCACCTATATCGTCAGAGCCTGAATCGTTGTTCAGGTCAATCGGCTTGCCGTCGTCGTCGCAAAGAATGGTATATCCCTCGTTTTCGGCATTCTTACAGTTGCCCTCGTAGACCTTAATTTCACCTATATAATCGGGCGTATCGGCAAAGACCTGAACGGGAAACAGGGTTCCCATCAGTATTGCCATAAATACAGCAATAATTGCTCTTGATAAATGTTTCATAATGGCTCTCCTTTTTTATTTACCAAATTCCAAATCACCTACTGCATAGGTGCTTTCTACAAATCCGCCAGTAATTTCGCCCGCGGGCTTGACGCTGCCGTCGCTGCGCTGCGCGAACATTGAAATGCGCACATCCTTTGCGTGGTGCGGCGAATAGCTTATCGCGCTTTCGTTCAGGTCGACGGGGTTTGTGTTATCGCTTTGCATTACATACTCCCAGCGCAGAATATTCTGCGAATCTGAGGAAGCGGCAACCGTTTCGTTATACGGAACGCGGTCGCTCTGCGCAAAGGCAAGCTTTGTCAGATAGCCGGTAAACACTTCCTGCGGAAGGCGCGTTTTGGCGTTATGCACTTTGTTGTATTCCGCCGAATAATAAGGCGAAGCAAAATACATATACAGTTCCTTGCCGGCAAAACCGTTGAAGTCTTCGTTGCCGACAGGTTGATAATAAACATTTTTGTTAATGATACCGTCGCTGTGATACGGTTCGCCGCTTGTGAAGATAATATCGTAAATTTTTTCCGACTCCTGCAGCTCGCGGATTGCCTTTTTAGCGTTCGGGTCAACTGCGCTCATACGGTAGCCGAGCAGTATCGTATCTCCGCGGATGCCGTCATTGAGGTCAATATCCATACACTCAACGCAGCCCTGGCTCAGCAGGTCGCACATGGCGGCGTGCTTCGTTTCGCCCTTGCCGATATAGAACTTGTTGAAGAAGTCGCGGTTACCCGTGTATTTTGTATGAATATAACAGGTCTGATTCGGGTTGCCGTAGGGCACGTTGTGCTCCTTATCGGCGCATAAATTCGTGGCGTAGCCCGTCACCAGCGGCGTAGTATCGATTTTGATATCCTCGATCGGGAGGCCTACGGAGTCGCCCGTGTTTTTGGAATAATAAAGGAAATAATTTTTGCCGTCCATTACAATCGGCATCGTAGAGCCTGCACAGGTGTATTTAACGTCGTCGCAGGTAATCTGATTCGGCGCGATCATATCCTTGATCTGATACAGGATAACGCCCGTAATTGCTTTATTCGGGTCGTTCGTTCTTGTTATTCCTACATACGCCGCCGGCTTGTCTTCCGGCGCGTCCGTTTTGCCCTTGCCGTCAGACTGGCGCATATACCAGGCGTCCTTCTGATTCTCCAGCGCAATGTTATAGACAATCATCTCGTCCGAACAGCCGGAAGTCGCAGCAAACATAGCGTTGCCCTCCGTCATTCCATCCGCCAAATCGCTGTCCTGGTCGGGATTATCCTTTTTGAACTGCGCTCTGGAGTACGCACCGATGGAGAGCGAGGAAATGTATTTCGGTTTATCGGTTCTCTGCCCTCTTAAGTAGATGTAACAGGGGCGGGTTTCACGCTGGAACTCGTCGTCCTCATCCCATGAATCGGGATATCCGAGGTTGAACGGCGTTGTTGAATACGGATTTTTAATATCCACCACAGGCTTGAAGTCGCCAGAGGCTTTGAGCTTACTGTCGTGATATCTGCCGTTCGGGTCGGGTGCAAGTGTGTAAGCAGTGCCGTGATCCTTGCCGTCCAAAGGGCTGATAGAATGATCTGTATCATAATGATAAACACCGTTATCATAGGTACATTCAAAGGTGTCCTCGGTAATAATGACATCGCTGAGCTTCAGCGGGTCTCTGCCGCTCACGGGACCGCAGAGATAAAGCGCGGTAGGCAGATACGGCATTTTTTTGTAGCCAAACGGAACCCCCTCTGCCAGCGTCTTGGTGCGATATTTCTTCATACGCTTTGTGTATTCAATCTGGTCGCTCATCGTGCAGCCGCAACGGTAATTCATAAAGGTATTATTCGTGGGAATAAAGCGATAGATTTCTTCAACATCCCAATACTGCTGCTGAATATTGGTCGCAGCTACAAAGCTCTGCTGCACACCGTCAAGCGCCTTGCTCATACTGTAAGGAAGGGTGTCGCTGTAGCTGTCGCCCTGATAGATAACAGCGTTAGTAAGCGCACGCTTGGGATAATAGGTCCATGTATAGAGCAGGTAAGAGTGAAGATGTCCTATGGTCGCCTTCTTTCTGTTGCCGACCGACCAGCTCAAATCGGTCTGTGCAGAAGGCGATTCGGTCTTTCTGTTTTCAAGGAGCTTATACCAGAGGTCGCTGACCTCTGCTTCAACATCGTCAAATACGGTATCTCTCCAGTCGGTGCCGCCCATGAAGAGCAAACCCGAAAGGTATCTTTCGCCGCTGTTTTTCGCATTCTCCGGTTTGAAATAGAGATACGAAGACGGCATTTTATTCAGATAGTTATCTTTTTTAGTTTTATAGAAGCTGATTCCCGTATTGTCGTCAAACACTTCATAATGAAGCTCAAAGTTGTACGGCTGGTCGTTGCCGAAATAGGATACGGGTATCCACTCCGAATCCGCAGCACCGTAGGTTTCAAGCTTATCTGCGGTTACAAGGTTATCGGCGGGAATCGGGTCGCCCGTGCGCTCGTCCTTGGAATAATAGAGCGCGTCGCAAGGCGGAATACCCTGCTTGTTGCCCGGTCCCGTATCCCAGCCGAGAACGTGGGAATAGGTATACGACGCCTCGCCGTAATAAATGTTGTTTGTGCTTGTGTTCTGACCTACATTCGGCGCTATACGGATATCCTTGATAGCGTCTTTAGGGTCAGTGGTAAGCGAATAGCCGATATAGGTTGCAAAATCCTGATGAGGGGAGAGGTTGTGGTCAAACACATAGGTTTTTGTTTCTCGCTTAATAAGCTCGTTTCTCGCCGACTCGGGATCGGACGCAACCGCTACAACAATATCTGAAATGTAGCTTACCTCTTTTGCAGGCTCGGTTTCGGTTTGGTTATCGTCTTCGTTTTCACCGCCGTTTTCATTATTGTCAGTGTTTTCATTATCATTATTATTTTCATTATCATTGTTTTCGTTATTATTTTCGCCCTCGTTGTTGTCATCCTGAACAGGCGCTTCCTCCTGCTTTTCTTCCTTGGGCTCAAAGTCTTTAATGGTTTCTTCGGTGTGATAATGAAGGTATGCGCCGCCGACTTCATTTGTGCTGCAAAAAGCATTGAAATCGCCGGGGGCACGCTCGCCGAAATACTTAACGCTTTCATATCCGTTAAGATTGCCGGCGTTGCCGTTTACCTGTTTGAAGACATTGCCGTTTTTGTCGGCAACAATCGGACTGCCTATGCGCGGGTCCCTGGTAATTCCCATAACGGTCCATTTCCACTGCTTTGCAGCGTTTACATCCTGAACGTCGCTGTGCTTTCCCTGCGCGTAAGCGGAAAGCTCACTGAAATCGGTGCTTGCGCCGCCTCCGCTTGTCACACATTCGTAAACAACATTGAAGGTGCCGTCCTTGGTCTCACGCGTATCAAAAATGAAATCGGGCTTCTCTGTCTGGAATTCGCTTTTGATGACCTTTTTGAATTCCTGAATAAGGAAATTAATAATCATCATTGCCAAAAGTACGGCGGTAAGCGCCATGGTGACCATGGAGAAGTACGGACCGATTACCGTGCTTACCCACGAAATGACGGAGAATACGCCCATTAATACGGAGCTTATAACCGCCATTGCCACGCAGGTACCCGCCATAAGACCGGTCACGAAGCCGCCGACTGCGGCAACAATCGCAACAACGCCGACCGCGGCATAAACCGCGCCGAGAATAAAGTTTATCTTGGTAAAGCCGGGATAATATTTATCATAAAGGTCATCCCACCAGCACGAGGTGCGGTCAATCGGGTTGGAAGCCGCAGACTTTCTTGCTGACTCTGAGGTTACGGCAATTCGGGAATATGTTTCAAAAACATCGTTTCTGTTATCAAACAGATAAAGCGTTTCATTGCCGTCAATTTCTTTTACGGTTTCCCTGACGTCTTTGATCATACTGTCGATTTCTTCGTTATGCTCATTTTCGGCAAGGTTGAAAACCGCAGAAATAAGACCGCCGGTATTGACAATACCCGCCTGGTTTTCGCCCATCGCGTCAATCACGGGATAAAGCTGCTTTAAATCAACACTTTCCGAGGTTTGATGCCCGAGCTCAAGGAACCAGTCGCCGAGCTTGGTTTCCTCGTCAAAATTGTATTCATTAAGCTTTTCATAACAAACGATATAGGTAACGTCCGTGTCCTCAAATTCGGCGTTTTGCATTGCCTCGGGAGCGTCGTCTATATCACCCTTGTCTTTGAGCTTAAGGTTCTCATAGTTTTCGCCGGCTCTGGCGCGGGCGTTTTCATAAAAAGTGGTGAAATCCTGCACCTGGTGGAAGAGTTCCCTCGCGATATCCTGATATTTCTTGTCCAGTGCGGTTTCTTCATCCTGGGTTAAGCCGTTTTCATACTTTTCCCAAAGAGCGCTGATCGGAACAAGGCTTGCCCAGTCGGTTGTTACCTGCTGACCGCTCTCCTCGTCGTATTCGTTGAGATACGGCGACATGCCGATATTCAGGAAACCGATAACGGCATTAAGCGCCTGAGTATTGCAGTTCATCAGCATCTTGGAGAAGAAAGCCTGGTCTGCCTTACCCGCAAGGATATAGTCGCCGAGCAGTTCTTTTTCGTTACTTTTTACTCTGAATAAGTTGAGCGCGTTATAGGCGTCCTTAGCTTTCGGGCTTCCCGCCTTATAATATTCAACAAAGCTCTTCGCCGCGTTGGCAAAATCCTGTGCTTTGCCTGCATTTTGTGAGGCAAAGTATTCGTTCATATCGTTATAGTCATAAACGGTATATCCACTGTCCATTGACATCAGCTTGATATCGCGGATTGCCATAGCTTTATTGGTTGTGGTTTTGTAGGCAAGATAAACATCCTTGCCTGTATCCGTGCCGGGATTGAGTTCCACCTTGTCGGCAACAATATAACCGTCTTTGGCTTTGTTTTTTGCCTTATCCCTTGCGCCGCTGCCCGAATCGACAGCGATAAGCTGAATGTCTTCAACATAGAGCACCTCTTCTGTCGCTTTGGCAATTAACTGAGCAGAGCTGACAAAACCGATACACGCCGCCAGCAGTACGCACAGCAGCGTCAGAAAACATTTTCCGATTTTATTCGTCTTCATCTTCATCGTCATCGTCCGTGTCAACTCCTTTCTTCTTTTTAACCGCAAGTGTTACAATAACCGCAATAATCGCTAATCCTAAAAGGATTAAAAGAATATTTCTTGAACCTTCACCGAACAGCGAAGCCGTTGTAATCATCTCGGCTGTCTTTTCGCCGGTCTTTTTAAAATTCAGTTTTCCTTTTTCGGGGTGGAAATACTTTGACTGATACTCGCTGATTTCCTTTCCGCCCGCAAAGCCCGTGCCGCTGTTTGAGGTGCTGATATAGATTTCAGATCCCTTATACAGTCCTGCGTCATAGACATACGCTTTTTTGTCGTCCTTTTCAAGCACTAAATTCTGATTGCCGCTCTTACCTTTGTTATCTTTGATGATCAGCTTACCGCTGACGGTAATATCATATTTATCTTCCACATAAACAGCGCCCTTTTCTTTGGTTGTATTACCTGTTATTGTACCGCCGCTGAGCACGACGCCGTTATCGTTGACCTCTATGGCAGAGCCGTTATGCGTGCTTTCGTTTTTCTGGAACATACAGTCGACGAAGGCGGTCGGGTTGCGGTACTCGCTTTCATCGTCGTCGTTAACGTACACGGCGCCGCCGCGGTCGTTGGCTTTGTTCTCATAGAAGAAGCAGTTTTCGGCAGTAAACTCAAATTCCTTGTCGCTGCTGAGGTCGTCAATGAAAATCGCGCCGCCGCCGTCGTTGGCGCTGTTGCCGGAAAACATTACGTTTTTCAGATGCACATAACCCGGCTTTTCACTCAGATAGAGGGCGCCGCCTTTATCCTCACTTGCACAGTTTACAATCGTAACATTGTTAAAAACAAGGTTACTTGTCTGCGTGGCATAGATACCGCCGCCGTTGCAATCGTCGCCGCTGTCCTTTGTCTTGCAGGCGTCAATCGTGCAGTCCTTCAAAATTACGTATGACTGCTTACCGGCTGCATAAATTGCGCCGCCGTGTTCGTCGGTAACGCAGTTATAGATTGTTCCGCCGTTCATACGGAGCTGAGCGTATTGTTCCACTATAATACCGCCGCCGCAATCATCACCGTTACCGTCGGCAATAACGCCGCCCTTGTGGTTTTTGTAGCCTGTTGAATTGGGGTTGGAATCGTAAACTGTTAGCACAGAGCTTTCGCCGACCTTGAATATATAACCGTTCTTTTTCTTTTTGCCGTCGCGCTTAATGCAAAAGCCGTTCAAATCAACAACGATATTCTTTTTCGTTCCCGTATCCAAGCCTTGCTCGCAGTTCCAATCCGCGCCGAGCGTGATTTCCACAACGGAGTTTTCTTTTGAAAAGCCCCAGATATATTCGTTGTCCTTGGCATAGCTCATCGCTTTGGTCCAAGCGTCTGCAGGCTTGTCGTATTCCTCCTTCAGGATGAGTTTTCTGTTCTCGTAAACCTCGAGCAGCGTTTTTTCCATTTCCTTCACAAACGCAACCTCGCCGCTTTCCGCGTCCGTCAGCTTAATCAGCGTGCCGCTGTCGGCGGAGCTGAAAAACGTCGCGGGCTTCTTGGCGTTGTACAGGGAATAGTTCTTTGTAAGCGTCGTGCTCACGCCGGAGGTTTTGACGCAGATGGGCTTTGTGTAGGTCAGCTCGCCCATAATCGTGATAACCGTTCCGCGCGGATTATAGATATCGTGGTCGCCGTTATCGTTAATTACGGGAGCCTCTGCAAGGCTCATTTCGCCGTCGTTATAAATACCGTGTCCGAGGTTTTCGGCTTCATTGCCGCTAACCGTTACGTTGGTATATCTTGTAATGGATTCAATACCGGCTTTCTTGGTAATAACGTTCTGCTCAATGTTCAGTGTAGCGCCCGCAGCGTTAAAAATACCGCCGCCGTTACGCGCTGCATTGTTACGAATTATACCGCCGCGCAGCGTAAGCGTACCCGAATTGTAGATGCCGCCGCCGTTGCCGTCGGTATCACCCTTGGCGGTATTACCTTCAACGGTACCGCCGTCAAAATTCAGCATACCGGCATTAAAAATACCGCCGCCGTTAAGAGCAGCACCGCCCGTAACCGTTCCTGCATTGTAATTCGTGCCGTCCGTAATAGTCAGCACTGCGCCCGTCTCCACGCGGATAACGCTGCCGTCCTCTTCGCAATCGGCAAGTCCTCTGCTGAGTGTTTTTCCGTTCAAATCAAGAGAAACCTCTGTGCCTGCGGGAACAAGAAGCTCCTTAGTCAGTGCAATATCCTTTGTGAGCTTTACCGCGCCGCCCTTTTTTACATAATTGATAAGATTGGTTTCGTTGCCGGCATTCGCCGCAAATGCCGTCATCGTCCCAAACGGCATAACGCCGATGACAAGCATCAGCGAAAGCAGCAACGATAACAGTTTTTTTGCTTGTACTTTCTTCATTGAGCTTCCTCCCTGTGAGCAAAATAAACGCGAAAAGGCATAGCGCACCCGTTAAGCTGCACTATGCCTGAAAAACTTAAAGTAAGTATTGACTTTTAAAAAGCGAATAATTACGCTTTGATAGATAGAACCTGTTTTCGCTCTTTTCATCATTCTCGTCAACCCCAAATGTATACTTAAATTCAGTATATTATAAATTTTAAAAAATGTAAATAGACCAACGCTGATTTTTGAAGAATTTACACTTTTTTTGTATTGTAACACACGAAGTGTGACAAAAGGGTGACAAATATCCATTTGTTTAATGAAAGAAGGCGGCTTTTACATACATTCTATCATAATTTGCGTTGCCAGGCGGTAGCCTGATTTGAAGGTTTCTTCGTTAATGACAATGGATAATTCATTCGCTGCAGTGAGATATTTTTCAAAGAGTTCCTTTTGTTCTTCATTCAGTGTTTCCGTCATTTCTTCCTGCAGTCTGCCGACAAGCCTGAGTCCTTCTTTGTATCTCATATTATTTTTCAGACTCTCCGAATCCGTCGGCTCAATATTGCCGTTATACAAATTTTCAAGTACAGTCATATTATCACCGCCTTAACAGTATCCGATATAGAGCAGATACTTATCGCTGCTGTCAGTATGCACCCAGATGCATATTCCTTCAAAGCCTTCGATATTCTTATAGCGATTAAGCCGTGATTTGATATCCCGCTCAACAGCCTTTTTGTTTTTCGTTGTTACGGTTATCGGATTATCCCAGCAGTCCGTTGCGGTCTTATCGTATTCGAGCCCGATTTGCTTTGCGTAAGACTTGGCGTATTTTATGTAGTAGTTTATGTCTATGCTCCTGACCTTATGATATTTGAAGTTGCCTGACCACTTACCGCAGGAGCACGACCACGCTTCGTAACCGTAAGGACAGCGGCGTAAATATTCATCCCAGGTGATTTCGCCGTTTTCATACTGACGGCTGTATTTTCTCATAACCTTGCTGACATATTTTTTGAGCGCTTTCTTTGACTTAAACCACTTTAACGACCAACGGTTCCCAAAATTTGTTATCGGCTTGGAGCGCCGACAAATTTTGACCGTTCGGCAGTCCTTATTGCTCCCTTCATCTCGCACTGCGAGCGGTCGCAAACGAACCATGTTGCCTTTCGGCATACTGTGTTTATGCTTTTTCTTCTTTTTATTCGTGTGGGAAGAAGATTTCACTTTTACCGAAGAAGCAACTGTCTGTAGCGTTCTTGCATATGCCGGCGGAGGCGTTATGCCTGCCGTCAGCATAATGATTATTGCCATTGTGATTGAAACTATTTTGGTCATATAAGGCCCTCCTTTCAAACACAACAACTATCACAACCAACCGCCAAAGTCCAGAGAAATTTCCGAACCCTTTAATTATTGTTTTTATCAGGTTTTTTAATTAGGGTTATAAAGAGGTTTTAGTGATGTGTGTATTTAGTGCTTCATTTCTTTTTTCTTCGCTTTTCTGTAATTGATAATTTACATTGAATTATAATTACCATATATTCTGCATATTTCTATGTGTATGTTGCCTTGACGGTAAAACTTGAAAATTGTATAATAGATTGGTGAGGTGACAGACTATGAAACGAAGAATAATTGCTGTTATCAGCATTTTGGTATTACTGGCAGGTATTATGCTTACCGCCTGTTCAAAGGTTGAGGATAAAAAGATTTTAGTGGCGTATTTCTCCGTCACAGGAAATACAAAAGCGGTTGCTGTTCAGCTTGCAACAGAAACCGGCGCAGATTTATTTGAGATTGTGCCAAAGGAGCCTTACACAGAAGTTCAGCTTGGCTACGATGATCCCGACCAGCGTATTACAAAGGAACAGGCTGACGAGAAATGCCGTGTTGAAATTGCAGGAACAGTAGAACATTTTGAGCAGTATGACACAATATACATAGGCTATCCGATTTGGTATGGCAAGGTACCGCGCATTATTCTTACCTTCCTTGAAAGCTATGATTTTGAGGGGAAGGAGATTATTCCTTTCTGCACCTCGGATAATGACGGAATTGAAACAGGTCTTGATGAAATTGAAAACCTTGCGCCGAATGCCGATTGGCAGGGCGGACAGCGCTTTGAGGGTGGCAAGGTAACAAAAGCACTTGACGAAAACGGTGTCATTACCGATGAAGCCGTCAAAGAGGAAATTGCCGATTTTGCAGAAAAGACCTCGCCAAATTCCGAAATGAACAAAGAGAAACGCAAAGAGAACGGCGACACTACAAAGACGTTCGACAGCGAAGAAGCACCGTTTGAAGAAGGCAGCGATAACGAAAGCACAACCGCAAAGTCTTCCGAAAACAGTACAACTACGACAAATAAGTCTGAACAAGCCACTACTACAACCGCAAAGGAACAGGAGACTACTGCTACAACGAAGCAGCAAACAACGACCACTACTACGACCACAACAACTGAACGGACAACGGAAACCACTATTCTCGGCGAGCATGACACGCCGTTCATTCCGATTCCGTAACCCTATACAGCCAAATGCACCGAAGCAACTCATTGCTTCGGTGCATTTCTTTTATAAACCGATTTCAGGAAATTCGGGGTCAGTTACGACCTCACCGCCCCATGGTGGTGTAATTTCGCCGGAGGTTGTAATAACATCTTGGCT
>CAJOJV010000007.1 GCA_905234995.1 uncultured Eubacterium sp.
TAACTTATAACGATGTTAACAACACTGAGATTGAGCATTACTATTTCACAGCAGGCACAAGCGCTGACACAGTTGAGGAATGTGCACCCGCACTTCCGGCTGATTACGTTACCGCAGCAAATCATTATGAATATGATTGGGATACTGCATTTGTAAACGTAAGCCGCGATGCAGTTTACACTCAGACCGAAACCGTAACACCGCATAATTACGTTTACTACGGTTCAAACGGCGACGGCACTCATACCGCAACCTGCACGATATTCGGCTGCACGCAGCAGGATACTCAGGCTTGCTCGTTTGAAACGCAGACGTACAGAACGGGCGACCATCATCCTTATACAATCAGCGAATGCTCAGTTTGCGGATATAAGGATCCGGCAACTAAGAAGTATCTTTACAACGTAACCTTTGAAGATGAGGACGGCACGGTGCTTCAGGGACCGACCGAATATGAAGAAGGCACAACGCCGACTTACACGGGCGCTATTCCGACTAAGGCAGCTACTGCTCAGTACACCTACGCCTTCGCAGGTTGGGCTCCGGATGTTACTCAGGTTACAGGCGCTGCTATTTACACTGCGACTTACACAAGCACCGTAAACAAATACACTGTAATCTATAATGACAAAACCGGTGCCGAAATCAGCAGCGCTGATATTGAATACGGCACAAGCGCAGCAACCGAGGCTCCCGAGCTTCCCGCTGCATTCATAGACGCAGACGGACATCATTCATTTGCTTGGGATGCTGAATTTGCAAATGTAACGGAAGCAGCAACCTACAGCCAGGTTGAAACCGTAGTTCCCCATAATTACACGGGCGATTACACAAGCAACAATGACGGCACTCATTCAAGAGAATGCACGCTCGGCTGCGAATTTGCGGACACTCAGACTTGCACATATGAAGACGTTCATTATGCGACAAGCGGCGAAAATAACGGCTACACCGTTCCGCGCTGCACCGTTTGCGGATATGAGGATATGGAAAACGCCGTTTATGATGCAACCGATTGGAGCACCTACACGGCTTACCTGAATGCTATTGATGATATCCTTGCAAACACTGTCAAGTATTCCGCAGCTTCTCTTGCGGCATACAGTGATGCAACGGCTGCAATCAAGGCAACCGTAACGGTTAGCGATCAGACCAAATCACAGGCGTTCATTGATAATAAGCTTGCAGCTCTTATTGAGCAGGAAGCACGGCTTGCGCTTCATACTTACACGGTAACCTTTATCGTTAACACTGACGGCGTTAACGCAGATCCTGTTGAATACACGGTAAACTACGGCACAATGAAGGAGCTTGCTTACACGGGCACCGGCACGGTTTACAAGTGGATAACGAATTACACCGGCACGGACAAAACTGTTAACACAACATCCGCAACCTACGGCGTTATCGTTAACAGCGACGTAACCTACACGGTATTCGCATCAACAGAGAATGCAGTTGCTCCTGCCGAAACATCAAAGATCAGCCTGCTCAAGAAGGGCAACGATATTTCCGATATTGCATATCTTGCAAACGGAACATACGATGTTTCAATCAACGGCAATGCAATCACAATCGGCGAAACGACGTTAACGGTTCCTGAATTGTCATTCTACAACATCACAGGCTTTACTGTTGGCGGAGAAGCAATCGGCGAAAGCATTACGATTGACGGCGACGTTGAAATCAAGGCAGTTTATACTGCAAAGCCTGCTGCTTCAATGACGATTACTTACACGGATTGCTTCAATGCTGCAGATAAAACCTCCGGCGGTCCGATTTACTCCAGATGGGATGAAAGAATCACCGTTACAGCCGAGGGCGCTGATAAGAACACCGAATGGCTTGTTAACGGCCAGGTTGTCGGCTACGGCGCAACATTCACCTTCCGTATGTCTCAGACATCAGTTGTTACCTGCAGAGCCGGTGAAGAAAAGGCTGTTGCAACAATCAACTATATGTCATACGATAACAACCGTTTGGTTACCAAGATTATCGGTACTTACGATTTACCTGAAGGCGCAGAGCTTGTTGCCGCAGGTATCGTAAATAAGAATGACACGGCTGCCGGCGCAACTGTTGATAACAACAAGATAACTTATGAATATCTTATGGCTGCAGTTGATACAAGCGCTAAGAAGACCGCAGCAAACTTTACGGATACACAGCAGTTCGTATTCAACATTTCAAGAAAAACCGATATTTCATTCATTGCAGGCGCAATTGCATTTGTAACCTATGAAATCGGCGGCGAGCAATACACTGTTTATTCCGATTCCGTAAGCTATTTAGCATGCACGAAGGCATCCTAAGGAGGTAATATAAATGAAAAAAGAGTATCAGAACCCCATTGCCGAAATTGAAAAATTCAGGCTTTCCTCCATCACAACCGATTCCGGTTTTGACAACAAAGGCAACGATCTCGACGGTGAGGACGACGACGAATAATTAAACAAAAGAGCAAGGAAGAAATTCCTTGCTCTTTTTATTTTCGGTTATTCAGTTTTTCTTTTCGGCGGCTCTGCGGGCTGCCTTTGAAACATCAAGCAGGCAATCGTATTCATACCAGGGCGCTTCCTTTGAAATCATATCAAGAAGCGCAGGGCAGATATCCTTGCTGATAATAAACTTCGTGAAATGAAACTGATTGCGGATATTCTTTGTTAAATAGCTTTTTTGCACCAGACGGAAATCCGTGAGCAGCAGAAATACGCCCTGCTGCTGGCGCATCAAATCATTTGTGGGAATATCAATCAGCCTTGCCTTCGGCGAGGCGTTGCGCGCGCTTGATTCAAGACTTTCACGAAACTCCTTAATATCCGAGGGCGTGATTGCCTTTGCGGGCATTTTAAGCATCGCTTCCGGCGAATTGAAAATTGAAACCTTGTAATCCTGAAGCCAGCATTCGGCAACCACCATATCGTTCGTGTAATTATCGGCATCGCTTATCTTTGCGGTATATATCACGATGTCGTCATTAAATTCCTGCCTGCCCTTAAGCGCAAAGGAAAGCGCAACGAAAAGCGATTTTGTGAAATCAATAAAGGGCGAGCAATCTATATAATGCTGCGAAAAGGCGCAAAGCTCATAAAGCCTGTGCCTTGAAGCCGTGCCGAAGGCAGAATTGAAAAAGGAAAAATAATCCCCCATTCCCTTATAAAAGCTCAGCAGGTATTCGGAATCAATATTCTGCACCCAGTTATCGCCGAGCAGGCGCTCCTTTTTTCTGAACATCGTCGGAAGCAGCGGACGGTTGGAGGCGTTAATTCTCTCTCCCCTGTAAAAAATCCGATTGCTCTGCTGCTTGGACGGTAGCTTAAGCTGCTGCTCAAATTCCTCAAGGCTTTCAATGCGCTGCTCGTTTATGCTGAAATCAAAATCCAGCTCCTCCAGAATTGCGCGTGAAACCTCCTGAGATAAATCGTTTATTGATGAAAATATGCTTTCCATAATTCAACCTCAAATATAATTGGTATATATATTATATAGCAAAGATAAAATCAAATAAAGCATTTTTTAAATTTCAATTGATTTTAACGGCACAGCGTGGTATTATTGATAGGATAATAAAAATGCAAAGGAGTGTTAATATGGCAGCACCGATAGTTGCAACTGTAATTTTTGTGGCTATGTTTGTTATGGTGGTTTGGGAAAAGATTGAACGCCACATAACAACAATGGCTGCAGGGCTTCTGATGATTGTTGTTGTTTTTCTGATCATAATGCGCAGTCCGCAGGCGGTTTGGGAAACGCTTAATCTGCACTCAATCGTGCAAACAAATTTCTGGTATTCAACGGGCGCTTCGGAATCCGCGGGCATTAACTGGGAAACCATTATATTCATTATGGGAATGATGGTTATGGTTGAAGGAATGGGGCACGCAGGCTTTTTCCGCTGGCTGTGCCTGCGCCTTGCAAAGGCTGTTAAGTATAAAACCGTTCCCCTGCTCATAACCTTTATGCTTATGGCGGCAGTGCTTTCAATGTTTATTGACAGCATTACGGTTATCCTCTTCCTTGCTGCCGTTACGGTTGAGCTTGCAAAAACGCTTGAGTTTGACCCCGTGCCTATGATTATTTCGGAAATTTTCTGCGCTAATCTCGGCGGCAGCGCAACGATGTGCGGCGACCCGCCAAACATTATTATCGGCACCGCGCTTGGCTACAGCTTCGCGGATTTCGTCGGCAACACGGGCGTTATCGCCTTCATATGCCTTATTCTCGTTGTGGGCTATTTCACAATCTGCTTCGGCAAGCAGCTCAAAAAGAGCGAGGCTTCAAGAAACACCGCTGCTGAGGATTATCCTCAGCCGTCCTCAGCGATTGAAAATAAAACCGCATTTGCAATCAGCATCGTTATTTTTGCAATTGCAATCGTGCTTCTCGTAACCCACGCGCAAACGCATTTAACCGTTTCCGCAATCGGCGTTTTCGTTGCGTTTCTTACGGTTATAACCTCAAAGCCAAAGGTTATCAAGCATATTTTCCAGCGCCTTGATTATAAAACCTTGCTGTTCTTCATCGGTCTTTTCATCGTTGTTGGCGGTCTTGAGCAGACGGGCGTGCTTGAAAAAATTGCGGAATTTATCGAAGCAATCGGCAAGGGCAACAGCATAGCAATCGTTTGCATCGTTATCTGGATTTCGGCGATTGCAAGCGCGTTTGTTGACAATATTCCGTTTGCCGCAACAATGGTGCCCGTTATCAGCAGAATGGCATCCGCGGCGCTTCCGCTTGACACTCTCGTGTGGTCGCTTTCGCTCGGCACGGACCTCGGCGGCAACGCAACGCCAATCGGCGCTTCCGCAAACGTTATGGGCATTTCCGTTGCTTCAAAGTACGGCCACAAAATCACCTGGGGCAAATATTGCAAATACACCGCCCCCGCAACAATTGCCGTTGTTGCAATCTGCACAATCTACATTATTGTGAGATATTTATAAAAAGCACATATTGACCCCCCTGCATTAATTGCAGGGGTTTTTAGTTATTATTACAAAAATCAATTATTTGTCTTTACATTATTGATTATTGTGTTAAAATATGTTAAATTAGGTTATCAAAAGCTAAGGGGTGACGATTATGGCAAAGAATACCAAGATTAATATTTTCAGAGGTCTGTGCAGG
Organism: uncultured Eubacterium sp.; assembly: GCA_905234995.1. Taxonomy (GTDB): domain Bacteria; phylum Bacillota; class Clostridia; order Oscillospirales; family Acutalibacteraceae; genus Eubacterium_R. Next base: position 5,128 of record CAJOJV010000007.1, read on the forward strand.
CTGTTTGAAGCTCATAGTCTGGATGATATTACCGTAACCATGCTCGTTGAGGAATGCGGCATCAGCAGGCAAACCTTTTATTATCATTTTTCCGATATTGAATCCCTGCTGCGCTGGGGCATTGAGCAGGGCACCCAGGGCTGTGTTAAAAGAGCAAATCAGGCTTCGGATATGAGAGAGGCAACCCTATTATTCTTATCAACGGTTGACAGAGGGCACGACACGATTATTAAAATGCTCAACTCCTCTTACAGCGGCTACGTTACCGTGCTGATTAAGGAAAGCGTTTTGCAGTATATTACGAATTACGCGATAACGATTAAAGGCGAAAGCTTTGTAAACACAAGAGATTCAAAATTTTTGCTGACGTTTATTGCAGATGGCATTACCGGCGGAATTCTTTCCGCATTTTACGAAAACAGGCATATTGACGTTGAGGCGGCTACTGACGCGCTTACCTCGCTCGTTTTTGAAAAATACATTACCGAATAAGAATTAAAGGGCACCCCGGAGGCGGCAGGAAATGAGACTGGATGAAAAATGGATACGCGCACATCTTCCGGAGAACGTGGCCGACCAGCCTATAGACTGCTTTGCGGGAGCGTATCTTGACGGGCTGATCGTTATGCAAGAGGGCGAACGCGGCGGAGACGACGTTGTAGTATATCGGGCGAAGGATGAAGATGATCTTCGATGGTGGCAACTCGAGCAAGTGTGCCGCTATATCCACGAGCCCAACCCGCCCGCGCGGAAGATCTGGCGGTTTTACAGGGATCACGCCGAAGACGGCAAATGGCTGTACACAGAACGCAAAAGCTATGACTATAACGCAATTGAAGACCCGCGGCTTTACGGTTTTGAATGTTTCCTGCGAGTGTTGCATTACGGTTTCTCACCCGACCGTTGGGAAAGAAAAGTGCAGGAGCATATCGCCCTGATGAACCACTGGTATCAAAAACCGCACTGGGACTATGACCGGAATAAACTGTGTTTCATCGAGATAAGCGATTCCAAAGAGCATGACGGTGACGGAATAGAAGAGCCGAGACCGGGTTCTGTTATCCAAATAACGGATTAGATAAAATCCGGTTTGCAGAGAGGCATTTTCTTCTTTCCACAAAAATAACGAGCATCGGATTTTGCACCCCAAAATTCCAAGTAGAAAGGCAAAACGGTCGTGACTGTGACGGTCACGACCGTTTCATATCCTTTTTAGCTGGAAAATGACTGCCTCAAAGTAACTTCCTTACGGAGGGCACCCCGGCGGGTGCCCCTTTTTGTTTTCAGACGAACTGATTTACGCTTTCATCATAATTATAACCGATTGAGGCAAGGCGGGAAACGATATCCTCCCTGCTCTCCCCCAAGTCCTCACACAGGGCGTCAAGGTCTGAATAATTATCGCGCAGTTTCATATTAACCGCGCTTAAAAGCATAACCGCATCCTTCGGCAAACTGCCCATAAAAGCACCCCCTTAACTCGTTCAATTTAAAATAGCACAGATTTTTTGCTTTTTCAACAAAAATATAGATAATTAATTGTTGAATAATTTTAAAATATATGTAATAATATAATGATTAATTATATGGAGTTATAAAAATGACAGATAATAAAGCTTTGGCGGAGCTTTTGTTTCCGCAAATTAATAAAACTCCCGAGGATTACGAGGCGCTTTACCCGCAGAGAGCGCTTGCTGAGGGCGCAAGAGTAACGCGCTTTGCGCCGAGCCCCACCGGCTTTCTGCATTTCGGCAATCTTTTCACCTGCCTCGTTTCCTACAAAACGGCAAAGAGCACGGGCGGCGTTTTCTACGTCCGCGTTGAGGATACGGACCAAAAGCGCAAGGTTGACGGCGCAATTGAGGTTATGCTCAAGGGGCTTTCCGTTTACGGCATCGTGCCCGACGAGGGCGTTGTTGCCGAGGGCGAGGAAAAGGGCGATTATGCTCCCTATTATCAGAGCAGAAGAAAAGATATCTATCAGGCGTTTGCAAAGCGCCTTGTTGAACAGGGGCTTGCTTACCCCTGCTTTATGAGCGCCGAGGAGCTTGATGAAATCCGCGCGCAACAGGAAAGTGAAAGCATTAAAGGCATCTGGGGCAAATGGGCAAAGCACCGCGATTTGGGCTTTGACGAAATTGAGAGCCGCATAAAAAACGGCGAGGCATGGACTTTGCGCCTTAAATCTCCCGGCACGCCCGAGGGCAAATGCTTTTTTGACGACGTGATTAAGGGCAAGATTGAAATGCCCGAAAACGTGCAGGACGTGGTTATCCTGAAATCGGATGGTATTCCGACCTACCATTTCGCCCACGCGATTGACGACCACCTGATGAGAACAACCCACGTTGTTCGCGGCGACGAATGGATTGCATCAACACCGATTCATCTTCAGCTTTTCAAGCTGCTTGGCTTTAAACCGCCGAAATACGCGCACGTTGCTCCGATTATGAAGGAGGAAAACGGCGGCAAGCGCAAGCTTTCAAAGAGAAAGGACCCCGAAGCGGCAGTTACCTATTATGCCGAGGAGGGCTTTCCGAGCGAGAGCGTTAACGAATATATGCTCACCCTTGCCAATTCAAATTTTGAGGACTGGCGCAGGATGAACCGAAACGAGGATATTGAAAAATTCCCGTTCAATCTTAAGAAGATGAGCGTTTCGGGCGCGCTGTTTGATATGGTTAAGCTTACCGACGTTTCCAAAAACGTTATCTGCAAAATGCCTGCCGCAAGGGTTTTTGATTTATCCTATGAATGGGCAAAGGAATATGACCCTGAGCTTGCCGCCCTTTATGAACAGGATAAGGAGAGGGCAACCGCAATTCTGAACATTGACAGGGAAAACAAAAAGCCCCGCAAGGATATTGCAAAATGGAGCGATATTCCCGATTACATCAGCTATATGTATCCCGAAACCTTTAAGCCGAATTACGAGCTCGCAGGCAACGCAACGCCCGCGCTTGCGGTTAAGGTGCTTGAAAAATACATCGGCATTGTTAATCTCGTGGACAATAAGGATATGTGGTTTGAGCGCATTAAGGCGCTCTGCCCCGAGGTGGGCTGCACGCCGAACGTTAAGGAATACAAGGCTGAGCCTGAAAAGTTTGACGGCCACGTGGGCGACGTTTCAACCGTTATCCGCGTTGCGCTGACGGGCAGAACGAACACGCCCGATTTATTTGCAATCACTGCCCTGCTCGGCGAAGCAGAGGTTAAGGCAAGGCTTGAAAAAGCGTTAGAATACTATAAGGAGAATGAATAATGGCAATTGATAACACCCCTGAAATTAAAGAGGAAATCGCTTCTAATTTCATTCACGATTTTATTGATAAGGATTTGGAGGAAGGCGTTTATTCAAGAGTGCAGACCCGCTTCCCTCCCGAGCCTAACGGCTATCTGCATATCGGCCATGCAAAGGCTATCTGCATTAATTTCGGCGCAAAGGAAAAATACCACGGCATCTGCAATCTGCGCCTGGACGACACCAACCCCACCAAAGAGGACACGGAATACGTTGAAGCCATTGAAGAGGATATCAAATGGCTTGGCTTTGATTGGGACAACGTTTATTTTGCATCTGATTATTTTGATTACATTTACGAATGTGCAATCAAGCTTATCAAAAAGGGCAAGGCATTCGTTTGCGATTTAACGCCCGAGCAGCAGAGAGAATACCGCGGCACTCTGACCGAGCCCGGCAAGGAAAGCCCTTACCGCAACCGCTCAATTGAGGAAAACCTTGATTTATTTGAAAGAATGACCAAGGGCGAATTTGAGGCAGGCAGCAAGGTGCTGCGCGCAAAGATTGATATGAGCTCCTCAAACCTCAATATGCGCGACCCGATTATTTACCGCATTATGTATGCTCACCACCACAGAACGGGCGACAAATGGTGCGTTTACCCGATGTACGATTTTGCACACCCGCTTTCCGACGCGTGCGAAAACGTCACTCACTCCCTTTGCTCGCTTGAATTTGAAAACCACCGCCCGCTTTACGACTGGGTGGTTAATGAATGTGTTGAGGGCGAAAAGCCGCGCCAGATTGAATTTGCAAGGCTTAACCTCAATTACACCCTGACCAGCAAGCGCAAGTGCCTGAAGCTCGTTCAGGACGGCATCGTTGACGGCTGGAACGACCCGAGAATGGCAACCATCAGCGGTATGCGCCGCAGGGTTTACCCCGCCGAGGCAATCCGCGATTTCTGCGAAAGAATCGGCGTTTCAAAGGCATACAGCGTTGTTGATTTCGCACTGCTTGAAAGCTGTGTGAGAGATAATCTTAACCGCAATTCACGCCGCGCAATGGCTGTGCTGGACCCGATTAAGCTTATTATTGACAATTACCCCGAGGATAAAACCGAGGAGCTTGAGGTTGAATACCATCCCGACCATCCCGAATACGGCACGCGCAAAATCACCTTCGGCAAGGAGCTGCTTATTGAGCGCGACGACTTTATGATTGAACCCATTAAGAAATACCGCAGGCTTTACATCGGCAACGAGGTTAGGCTTTACAAGGCATATTTCGTTACCTGCACGGGCTATGACACGGATGATGACGGCAACGTTACCGCAGTTCACTGCACTTACGACCCCGAAACCTTCGGCGGCGACAGCCCCGACGGCAGAAAGGTTAAGGGCACAATCCACTGGGTTAACGCCAAGGACAACGCACCCGCTGAGGTTAGGCTTTACGAAAGACTTTTCGACGTGCCGAACCCGAGCGACGAGGACGGCGTTTCCTCCTTTGAGGACAACCTTAACCCCAATTCACTGAAAACCATTACCGCATACTGCGAAAAGAGCCTTGGCGACGCAAAGCCCGGCGACAAATTCCAGTTTATGCGCGACGGCTATTTCTGCGTTGATATCACATCAACGGATGATAAGCTGATTTTCAACCGCACCGTGCAGCTGAGGGACAGCTTTAATAAAAAGCAATAACACAAATTCCTATGATTATCATAGAGGCGTAAAAATGCAAAACATTAAAAACATAGCAATTATTGCCCACGTTGACCACGGCAAGACCACGCTCGTTGATGAAATGCTGCGCCAGAGCGGCACATTCAGGGCGAACGAAGTGGTTGACGAAAGGGTTATGGACAGCAACGATTTGGAAAAGGAGCGCGGAATTACAATCCTTTCCAAAAACACTGCTATCCATTATAAGGACACAAAAATCAATATCGTTGACACACCGGGGCACGCGGATTTCGGTGGCGAGGTTGAGCGCATTTTAACTATGGTTGACGGCGTTCTGCTGCTGGTTGACGCCTTTGAGGGCTGTATGCCGCAGACGCGCTTCGTGCTTAAAAAGGCACTCGGACTGCACAAGACCCCGCTTGTTGTTATCAACAAGATTGACCGTGACGGTGCACGCCCCGACGAGGTTATTGACGAGGTGCTTGACCTTTTCATTGAGCTTGGCGCGGATGACGACCAGATTGATTTCCCCGTTGTTTTTGCATCTGCAAAGAACGGCTATTCCTCGCTTGACAGCAGTGTTAGAAGCGGCGATATGCGCCCGCTGCTAGATGCAATTCTGGAATACATCCCCTCCCCCGACGGTGACGAAAATGCACCCGTGCAGACGCTTTTCTGCTCGCTCGAATATGATGATTACATCGGCAGAATCGGCATTGGCAGAGTTGAGAGAGGCACGATAAAAACCAACACGCCTTACGTGCTGTGCAAGCAGGACGGCAGGGAGGAAAACATCCGCATCACGAAGCTGTTTCAGTTTGAGGGCTTAAAGCGCGTTCCCTGCGAAAGCGCATCTGCCGGCGATATTATCTGCGTTGCGGGTATTCCCGACCTTAATATCGGCGAAACGCTTTGCGACGTTGATTGCATTGAGCCGCTGCCCTTCGTTAAAATCGACGAGCCGACCATCAGTATGAACTTTATGGTTAACGATTCGCCGTTCGCAGGGCAGGAGGGCAAATACGTTACGAGCCGCAATATCCGCGAGCGCCTGTTTAAAGAGGTTGAAACCAACGTATCTATGCGCGTTGAGGAAACCGATTCTATGGACACCTTTAAGGTTTCCGGCAGGGGTGAGCTGCACCTTTCAATTCTGATTGAAACGATGAGGCGCGAGAATTATGAATTCGCCGTATCCCGCCCTCAGGTTATTCTGAAAAAGGACGAGGCAACGGGGCAAACCCTTGAGCCTATGGAGCTTGCCATTATTGAGGTGCCCGAGGAATACGTTGGCGTGGTTATGGAAAAGCTGTGCTCACGCAAGGGAGAAATCGGAAATATGGACACCCGCTCAACGGGTATGACCCACCTTGAAATCAAAATCCCATCCCGCGGGCTTATCGGCTACCGCAGCGAATTCCTGACGGACACAAACGGCAACGGCATTATGAACCAGCTTTTTGCGGGCTATGAGCCTTACAAGGGCGATATTGCAACCCGCACGCGCGGTTCAATTGTTGTGCACGAAACGGGCACGACCACAGGCTACGGGCTTTGGAACACCCAGGACAGGGGCAGGCTTTTCGTTGGCCCCGGCGTTGACGTTTACGAGGGTATGATAGTCGGCGAATGTGCAAAGGATGAGGATATCGTATGCAACGTTTGCAAGAAAAAGCACGTTACCAACACGCGCGCAAGCGGCTCTGACGAAGCGTTAAAGCTCGTGCCGCCGACCACCCTTTCGCTTGAGCAGAGTATGGAATTCCTTGCTGACGATGAGCTTCTGGAGGTTACTCCGAAATCAATCAGATTAAGAAAAACCATTCTTGATAAGAGCCTCCGCCTTAAGGCAGAGAGCAGGAAGAAATAATTATTTATGTAGGGGCGGATAATATCCGCCCGCTTTTGGATTTATGAACTCCGGATTATACTTTCACATTCCCTATTGCAAAAACAAATGCCCATACTGTGCGTTTTACAGTAAAAAATACTGCCGTGAGGAAGCTGAAAGCTACGTTGAAAAGCTGATTGCCGAAATGCAGAAATACGGCGGCAGCTTTGATACCGTTTATTTCGGCGGAGGCACGCCGAGCACGGTTGACGCTGAGCTTATTGAAAAGCTGCTGAACGCCGCGAGAGCGCATTTTGAGATTGCAGACGGTGCAGAAATCACAATTGAATGTAATCCCTCCTCCGAGGGCTTAGAGGATAAAATCGCGTGTTATGCCGAAACGGGAATCAACCGCATTTCACTTGGTATGCAGAGCGCGGTTAAGGCTGAGCGCCTCGCCCTCGGCAGGACGGCGGATAAGGAGCAGATTCTGAAAATCATCGCCGCCGCGCGCAGAAACGGCATTGATAACGTCAGCCTTGATTTAATGCTCGGCACGCCGAAGCAAACGGCAGAAAGCCTTGATGAAACGCTTGATTTCATTGCCGAAACGGGCGTTCCCCACGTTTCCGCATACATCCTGAGCATTGAGGAGGGTACGCCGTTTGCGCGTATGCAGGATAAGCTCCCTCTGCCGAATGAAGAACAGACCGCGGAGCTCTATCTTAAAACCGTCATCCGCCTTGAAGCAATCGGGCTTAAGCAATACGAAGTGAGCAATTTTGCAAAGGAGGGCTTTGAGAGCAGGCACAACAACAAATACTGGCTGCTTGCCCCCTACCTCGGCATTGGCGCAACGGCACATTCCTATTGGAACGGCAGGCGCTTTTATTACGACGAGGCACTGAATAAGCTTGACGACGGTGAGGGCGGCACCAAGGAAGAGCAAATAATGCTTGGCCTGCGCCTGAAAAAGGGCATAAAAAAATCCCTGATTGAAAGGGATTTGGCGCCGTATATTTCGGCTGGGCTTATGGAGGAAAGCGGGGATAATATTCGCTTCACCCCGCGCGGCTTCCTCGTTTCAAACACGATTTTAGCAGAATTAATATAACCGGCCGGGGGACAGTCCCCCGGCCGATACGAAAGCAACTGCGCGTTGCTTGAATTATCGGCAACTTGGTATTAGAATTAATATCGGGAGGTGCAGAAATGGACACGAAAGATATTATTTACGAGCTCAGAACGAAAAACGGATTATCGCAGGATGAGCTGGCGCAAAAGGTTTTCGTAACCCGCCAGGCTGTTTCCCGCTGGGAAAACGGCGAAACCGTGCCGAACACGGAAACGCTGAAGCTGCTTTCGGAGCTTTTTAATGTTTCCATTAACACGCTGCTCGGCGCGCCGAAAAAGCTTATCTGCCAATGCTGCGGAATGCCGCTTGAGGATGAAATCATCGGCAGAAATGCAGACGGCACGATGAATGAGGATTACTGCAAATGGTGCTATGCGGACGGCACTTATACCTACAGCGATATGGATGATTTGATTAAAGTCTGCATTCCGCATATGACTGCGCAGGGCTTCACAGAGAAGCAGGCGCGCGAATATATGCAGCATATGCTGCCTCAGCTTGATTACTGGAAAAGATATGAGGAACTGAGCGACGGCGGCGAATTTGAATTATTCAAAAAGCAACTGATTGACGAAATCAACGAGCTTAAAATCGAGGGTATGCCAAAGGTTGAAAGCCTCAACGCACTCGTTGGCAAATTCGTCAATCTCGAATACCGCCTGCCGAGCGGGATGAGCGTTAAATTCCTTGACGATAACACAACCTATCTCGGCAATCAGCTGCCCTGCGAATTCGATGATGAATGCTGCTTCGGCATTCTTGCGAATATGGATTTCATCCTGATTTGCACATACGAAGCCGAGGGCGCCAACCCCGAGCTCGTGCTCTACAAAAAAAGATAAAAAAAGAACCCTGAATATCAGGGTTCTTTTTATTATAGGAATGTTAGATTCTTGCAACGCCGTCTTTGCGGGCAGCTTCTGCAACTGCAGCTGCAACGGTGTCCTTAATTCTCGGGTCAAATGCATGAGGAAGAATGTAATCTGCATTAAGCTCCTTCTCATCAACAAGAGAAGCGATTGCATATGCAGCTGCAATCTTCATGCCCTCTGTGATATCGCTTGCGCGAACATCAAGCGTGCCGCGGAAAATGCCCGGGAATGCAAGCACGTTATTAATCTGATTCGGGAAATCGGAACGGCCCGTGCCAACGATTGCTGCGCCTGCTTCCTTAGCAAGGTCAGGCATAATTTCAGGAGTTGGATTAGCCATAGGAAGAACAATTGGATTTGGATTCATTGACCTAACCATATCCTGAGTTACGATACCGGGAGCGGAAACGCCGATGAAGATATCGGTGCCAACCATAGCTTCCTTAAGTCCGCCCTTGGTCATACCGCGGTTTGTAACCTTAGCAAGCTCTTCCTTAAACGGATTCATATTATCTCTGCCCTCATAGATTGCGCCGGTTCTGTCGCAAAGGATAACGTCCTTAAGACCGAGGCTCATAAGCAGCTTTGCAATAGCAACGCCTGCTGCGCCTGAGCCGTTGATAACAGCCTTGCACTCGCCGAGGGTTTTGCCGGTGAGCTTCATTGCATTGATGAGAGCGGCGGAAACAACAACTGCGGTGCCGTGCTGGTCATCGTGGAAAATCGGAATATCGCAGCGCTCCTTGAGCTTCTTTTCAATCTCAAAGCAGCGCGGAGCAGCAATATCCTCAAGGTTAATGCCGCCGAAGGAGCCGCTGATATTGTAAACGGTTTCAACGATTTCATCAACGTCCTTCGTGCGAACGCAGAGCGGGAAAGCGTCAACATCGCCGAATTCCTTGAAGAGCACGCATTTGCCCTCCATAACGGGCATACCTGCCTCAGGACCGATATCGCCGAGGCCGAGAACAGCGGTGCCGTCAGTGATAACGGCAACCATATTCCAGCGGCGGGTGAGCTCCCAGCTCTTCTTATAATCCTCCTGAATTGCAAGGCAGGGCTCTGCAACGCCGGGGGTATATGCAAGTGAAAGGGCATCCTTGTTATCAACCTTAGCTCTTGCAATAACCTCAACCTTGCCCTTCCATTCGCCGTGAAGTCTTAAAGATTCTTTTCTGTAATCCATAAATAGTACCTCTGAATTTTATATTTTTGCGGGCGGACGAGTTGTTTAATCACACCTCATCCGTCTGCTTCGCAGCCACCTTCCCCTCAAGGGGAAGGCAAAGCGGTTTATTGATTTTTATCTTTCAATATGAGATTTGATTTTCTTCGTTTCCGGATAAGGAGTATAGTTTTCCTCCCACGGGAAGGTGTAATCAAGACCGAGCTCATCTCTTACGGCATTGATTTCGCCCTGAACGGACTCATTAATCGGAACGCCGTGAGGCTCGCGCTCTTTCCAGATTTCATATTCCTTTTCGCCTGCGATATAAATCCTGTCCTCACCCGGAGCCTTTCTTGAAGCGCGGATTGTGCGGATGATATCGCCCGTCTTCTTGCGGCAGATTTCCTCGCCGAGGAAATGATTTGTGTCAATAGCAATGAAGAAATGGCCGAGATGATAAGGTCTGATATTGCCCTCTTCATCCTTACCGTCAAGCGCCTTGCCGTATTCACCGTCCTGAAGAACGGAGGAAAGGAATTCAACGAACATTGCAAAGCCGTAGCCCTTATAGCCGCCGAGAGCCTCGCCGATACCGCCGAGGGTTGTGAGAGCAGCCGTGCCGCCGCGGATTTTCTTAAGCGCCTCGCCTGCGTCGCCCTCAACGGGAGTACCGTCGATATTAATAATCGTGCCGGGGTGAACGGGCTCGTCAATTCTTGCATAATACTCAATCTTACCGTTCTGGGTGATTGAGGTTGCGCAGTCAAAGTTGAAATCAAAGGCTTCGTCTGACGGAACGCCGAGTGTGAACGGATTCGTTCCGAACATACCCTCAGTGCCGAAGGTGGGAGCAACTGACGGACGGGCGTTAGTGCCGGTCATACCGATGCAGCCCTGCTCCGTTGCCATTGAGGTGTAATAACCCGCAATACCGTAATGGCAGGAATTGCGAACAACAACCATACCCATACCGTATTTCTTAGCCTTATCAATAGCCATCTGCATTGCTCTTGTGCCGATAACCTGTCCCATTCCGTTATGGCCGTCAACAACTGCAGTTGTTTCCGTTTCCTTTAAGATTTCAAAATTTGTTGTGGGGCTCTGGATTCCCGCCTTAATTCTATCAAGATAAATTGGCTTGAATCTGTTGCAGCCGTGGCTTTCAATTCCTCTTTTATCTGATTCAAGAAGAACGTCCGTGCACATTTCTGCCTCATCTCTCGGAATGCCGTAACCGACGAAAGCATCCGTTACGAAATCAGTGATTAAATTCCAAGGACATACAACTTTTCCCATAATTTAATACTCCTTTTATTTAAATTTATAATTAATAAAATAATTACCGATTATCTTTCCCAGTTGCGTGAGCGTTCAACTGCGCGCTTCCAGTTTGCATAAATTTTATTTCTTTCCTCCTCAGGCATTGAGGGCACGAAGATTTTATCAACCTGGCGGTTTGCCTCAATCTCAGCAGTGCTTTCCCAGACGCCCGTTGCAAGGCCTGCAAGATATGCGGCGCCGAGCGCGGTTGCCTCTCTGTTCTTAGGACGGTTAACGTTAACGCCCGTCATATTAGCCTGAATCTGCATCATAATATCGGAAATGGACGCGCCGCCGTCAACGCGGAGATCCTTAAGCAGGATGCCGCTGTCCTTCATCATAGCCTCAAGCAAATCCGTCATCTGGAAGGTGATGCTTTCAAGCACTGCGCGGCAGATATGCTTTTTGTTAATTGCCCTTGTTAAGCCAATCATACAGCCGCGCGCATACATATCCCAATACGGCGCGCCGAGGCCGGTGAAAGCCGGAACGAAATAAAGCCCGTTTGTGTTTTCAACCTGCATTGCAAGCTCGTCGCACTCGGGAGCGTCAGCTATAAGCTCCAAATCATCGCGCAGCCACTTGATTACGGAGCCTGCGTTGAATGCGGAGCCCTCAAGGTCATAAGTAACCTTACCGTCAAGACCCCAGGCGATGCCCGTTAAAAGATTTGAGCGGGAATTAATTCTCTTTTCGCCGGTGTTCATAAGCAGGAAGCAGCCGGTGCCGTATGTATTCTTAGCCTGACCCTCTTCAAAGCAGCCCTGACCGAAGAGCGCGCCGGGCTGATCGCCGATTGAGCTTGCAATCGGTATGCCCGCAATATCCTCAATACCCGGGAACTTTGCACAATAGCCGTAAACGCAGCTTGAGGGCTTAACCTCAGGCAGCATACACATCGGAATATCAAACTTTTCGCAGAGATACGGATCCCACTGAAGCTTATCTATATCAAAAAGCATAGTGCGGCAAGCGTTACTGTAATCAGTTACGTGCACCTTGCCGCCGGTTAAATTCCAGATAAGCCAGGTATCAACCGTGCCGAAAAGAAGTTCTCCCTTCTCTGCCTTTTCGCGCGCGCCCTCAACGTTATCAAGAATCCACTTGATTTTTGTTGCGGAGAAATACGCGTCAATAAGAAGCCCGGTCGTTTCCTTAATGTATTCGCCGAGGCCCTCTGCCTTTAACTGCTCGCAATACTCAGCGGTTCTGCGGCACTGCCAGACGATTGCATTATAAACAGGCTTGCCGGTGTTTTTATCCCAAACGATTGTGGTTTCACGCTGATTGGTTACGCCGATTGCCTTAATATCCTTGGCATTAACGGCGCCCTCTCTGATAACCTCAATGATGGATTCCATTTCGGTGAAAAGGATTTCATTCGGGTCATGCTCAACCCAGCCGTTTTTCGGATAATGCTGAGGGAATTCCTTTTGCGCCTTTGAAACGATTTCGCCTTTTTTGTTGAATATAATAACGCGGGAGCTGGTTGTTCCCTGATCCAGCGCCATAACATATTTTTCAGCCATAAATCTTTTACCCCTCTCAATTAATGACTAACAATATTCAATTTTGCCTGCAAAAAAAGAGCAAGCATAGCTTACTCTTCTATTTTATACTTTTATTATACGGTTGTCAATTTTTTACTGATTATTTTCAATAAAGTTTACAATATCGCCGACTGTTTTCGCTTCCTCAATAATTTCATCGGGAACCTCAAGCTGAAATTCATCCTCAATACTCATAACGAGATCGATAATATCAAGGCTGTCAGCATCCAAATCCTCTTCAAAAAGGCTGTCAGCCGTGATTTTATCAGCATCAAGACCAAGCTGCTCTGCAAGAATTTCGGCAATTCGTTCAAAAACCATAAATATTCACTCCTAAAAAATGGTTGTTAATATTTCTTTGATATGTTAATATCATATTATATAATTTACAAAAAAATGTCAACACTTTGAAAAGGGATTGGGGCGTTATGAAAAATTTTGCGCTTATCGGCTATCCTCTCGGGCATTCTCTTTCGCCCGTTATTCACAGGAAGCTGTTTAAAATTCAGGGCATTGAGGCTGATTACAGCCTGATTGAAATTCCGCCCGAGCAGCTTGCGGAAAAATTTGAAGCATTAAAAAGCAACCGCGGCTTTAATGTTACTATTCCGCACAAGGTTAATATTATTCCCCTGCTTGACGAGCTTGACGAGCGCGCGGCGCTTTTCGGCGCGGTTAACACCGTTAAGGTTGATGAAAACGGCAAAACGAAGGGCTATAACACCGATTGCAGCGGCTTTCTGAACGCGCTTAAAACGGCGAATATTCCGCTTTCGGGAAAGGTGCTTCTCTGCGGCAGCGGCGGGGTTGCAAGAATGTTTGCATTTGAGGCAGTGCTTGCAGACTGCGATTTAACTATTGCCGTGCGTGAAAACGACGTTGAAGCCGCAAAAACTATTGCCGCTGAAATCAGCGAGAAGCTCGGCAAATCAGCAAAGGTTATCCTGCTCGGCGAGGCTGAGGGGAGCTATGACTTAATCATCAACGCCACCCCCGTGGGTATGTTTCCGAACGCAGACGCCTGCGTAATTGACAAAAGCATTATCGGGCAGGCGGGCGCAGTGTTCGACGCGGTTTACAACCCTGCCGAAACGCAGTTTATCAGATATGCAAAAGAGGCGGGAATCAAATATTCAAACGGGCTTTCAATGCTTGTGTGGCAGGCGGCTGTTGCGGAGGAAATCTGGAACGGCAGCCGCTTCACGCAGGAGGATATTGAGCCCGTTATCGAGATTACGAACAAGGAGCTTTAACAATTTATGAACATTATTTTATGCGGCTTTATGGGCGCGGGCAAAACCGTTGTCGGCAGAGAGCTTGCAAAGATTACGGGCAGAAAATTTGTTGACACCGACGAGCTTATCGAAAAAGAGCAGGGCGTTGCAATCGCCGCAATTTTTGCCGCGCACGGCGAGGAATATTTCCGAGAGCTTGAATATGAAACCTGCAAAAAGGTTGCCGAAATGAAAAACGCAGTCGTTTCCACCGGCGGAGGGGCAATGACCTTTCCCCGAAACGTTGAAGCAATTAAGAAAAACGGCAAAGTCGTTTTCCTTGACGCTTCGTTTGACGTTATCTGCGAGCGCGTCGGAAGCGGCGCAACCCGCCCGCTTTTCAAGGACAGGGAGAACGCAAAACGCCTTTACGACGAGCGCCGCGAAAAATACCTTGCGGCAAGCGATATAGTCGTTGACGGCGATATGAGCGCAAGGATGACCGCGCTTGAAATTGCACAATTGGTTAAATAATTGTCATTTTTATTGAAATATTGATTTCTCTATGCTATAATGCATTTGCTTTTATTAACTAATTTTTATTTTATTTGGAGTTAGAAATGGAAGAAACCAGAACTAAAAAGGAGCTTACTCATTTTAAGACTACCTTTGCCAAATATAAAAACCTGATGTATGAGCTGACGAGAAAGAACATCAAGCTTAAATACAGGGATTCCTGGCTCGGAATTTTCTGGAGCTTTTTGCAGCCGCTGCTCAATATGATCGTGCTTACGGTTGTGTTCTCAAACATCTTCGGCGCAAAGAGGGAGCATATTATCTGCTATCCCGTTTATCTTTTCACGGGCAGGCTGATGTTTGAATTTTTCACCTCCTCAAGCAAAAAGGCGCTCGTTTCCTTCAGAGCAAACGCGCCGATTATCAAAAAGGTTTACGTGCCGAAATATATGTATCCCGTTTCGGGCATACTTTCAAACTTCGTGACCTTTGCAATTTCCATCGCCTGCTACATTATGGTTTGGATTTTCTTCAAGCTGACGGGCTTCCAGAACGGCGGGGACTTAACCGTAAACTGGCACGTGCTGCTGTTCTTCATTCCGATGGCGATAATGCTCGTTTTCGTTACGGGCGTGGGCTTAATCCTTTCAGTGCTTCAGGTTTATTTCAGGGATATTGAATATATCTGGGAGGTTTTCTGCACCCTGATGTTCTATATGGTGCCGATTATCTACCCCCTGCAGCAAATCACAACCCCGTGGATAAGAATAATTATTCAGCTTAACCCGCTATATTCTATGCTGGAGCTGTTCAGACAATGCGTGCTTTACTGTATGCCGATGAGCTGGAAAATGCTTGGCTACGCCTCCCTGTGGGCATTCGGCACGCTCATCGTTGCAATATTTATTTTTGACAGAAAGAGCGACGATTTAATTTTCCATATGTAATAAACTGTTAGGGGCATTTGCACTAATGGTTTTTGCGGTGCAATGTGCCTTGAAATCAAAAAGCCCCTGAACGCACAGGTTTCAGGGACTTTTTATTTGCAACGGAAAACACTGCGGCTGACAGCTGCAGATAAAATAATAATAGGAGATATATATGAAAGTTAAAGAAAAAGTGACAGAGGGCATTACCTATGTCAAAAGCAGGTGGAGCAGCCCCGCAAAGGGCGAATACACCAACCTGCAGGAATTCCTTTCTTACTGCTTCGGCACGATGGGAATCTGCGGTTTCACATTTCTTATCAATGACGTTGTAACCTTCGGCGCAGGCTATTTCTGCGGCTCCATTATGGAAATCAAGCTGATGGACTTCACGATTATCAGCTTTATTGCCATGGTTGTTAAGTACGCAACGCTTTACATTGAATCCATTTCAATGACGGTTTTTGAAAGCCTTGGCCATCTGGCGAAGGACAAATTCAAGAAAGCGCTGTTTTCTTACATAAGTGTTGCAATCGTCGGCGGTATTTGCTACTTCATTCCGTCCGCTCCGTTTGAAAGCATCATCAAGGGCTTGCCGCAAATCGTCGGCAATATGCTTGTTGTTATGGGCGTTGGCGGTTTATTCAACTGGTTTATGCGTTACAAGCTGTGCAAGCGCTTCGGACGTTACAAGCCGTTTATGATGATTTACGGAATTCCCGTTGCACTGCTTACGGTTGCAATGGCATTCGTTCCGACCACGCTTGATTACACGACGAGAATCGTGCTTCTTCACCTTCTCGTTACCATCAGAAGCAGATTCTCTCTGCTTTACTGCGATAACCCGACGGCTATCGTTGCGCTGGTTACGCCGAATATGGTTGAAAGGCAGAAGTATTATTCAATCGGCGCGATTTTCCTCGGCTTCTTCCGTTCGATTTTCAGAATCGTTTTCCCGATTATGATCGTTTCAACGGGCGGCTATCTTTCAGTTAAATCCTACCGCGTATTCGTTCCGATTCTTGCATTTGCAAGCATCTTAATGGGTATGGCGTTCTTTAAGGTTAAGGAGCGCGTTGCCGCTAACCAGGAGGAAGCTCCGAAGATTGATTTCAAAAAGAGCGCAAAGCAGCTGCTTTCAAACAAGTATTTCTGGATTGTTAACCTTTCAATGGCGTTCAATCTCTGGAATATGCTTGCAGACGGCGTTATTAACTACATTTTCATTTACAAGATGAGAATTGAATGGATTATCGGCTTCCTTTCAATCGCAGGCGTTACGGGCGTTATCGGCAATCTGCTTACCCCGCTTATCATCAAGAAATTTGAAAAGCGCACCTGCATTCTGTTTATGCGCAGCGTGTGGATTGCAATCACGGCTTGCTATCTGCTTGCCCTTAAGCTTGAAAGCGTTCCGCTTCTGCTTATCTTAATCTTCGTTCGCTCGCCTATCAGCACGGCGTGCAACGGCATTTCAAACAATATGACAGCCGACGTGCTTGATTACCATCAGTGGAAAACGGGAGAAAGAGCGGATAATATGCAAAGCATTTTCAGCTGGTTCACCGTTCCTATGGTTACGGCGCTCGGTCTTGTTTCCCCGTGGCTGCTCGGAAAATTCGGCTACACCTCTGACTGGGACGTTCTTTTCGACTCCGCTATTTTCGGCAACATTATGAACATTTACGTTATTCTTACGGTTGTCGGTTTGATTATATCCACCCTTCCCTATTTGTTCTACAATTACACGAGAGCTCAGCACGACCAATACGTTGCCGAGATTGCAGAGCGTGAGGGAAAGGCAAACGGAGAAGAGAGCGATGCCGATGATGACAGCGACGCTGATATTTCAGACTTAGCGCAGGACGCTGTTACTGAGGAGGTGCTTGCATAATGAAGGCTTTAAATAGAACTCTCAGCGCGCTGCTTTGCATTGCGTTAATCGTTACCTGCTTTGCAGGCTGCGCCGCTAAAACCGATGAAAAGCTTGAATATGAAATCGTGGGCAACACCGTTAAAATCACGGGCTACACCGATTCCACCACGAGAACCGAGGTAACCGTGCCCGATGAAATTGAGGGCTTGCCAGTTACCGAAATCGCGGATTTCAGCCTGTTCAACGCAGAGTCGTTACAGACAATCCGCATAGGCAAAAACGTTAACACCATCGGCGAATGGGCAATGACAAACAATCAGCGCCTGCAGGAATTTGTTGTTGACGAGAACAACGAGAGCTTCTGCTCCGTTGACGGCGTGCTTTACAGCAAGGATATGAAAACGCTCATTTACTTCCCGCCTGCAAAGGGCATTGAGTTCAACAAATACGGCGAGTCACAGAATACAACGCAGTATGCAATTGCAGACGGCGTTGAAACCATCAGAACCAAGGCGTTTTACAAATGCTATTACGTTGATCAGATTACTATTCCAGACAGCGTTACCCGCATTGAGGAGAAGGCTTTCCACAGAACGAGCGCGCTTACTGCGCTTGACCTTCCCGCAAATCTTGAATTCATCGGCAAGGATGCTTTTGCTTATTGCGAGCAGATTGAAAGCGTAACAATCCCCGCAACGATTCAGGAAATTCAGGAATACGCCTTCTTTAACTGCAAGGGTATGAAAACCGTTACCGTGCTTGCCGCTGAGGACAGCATTACTCTCGGCAAAAACTGGTATCCCACCAGCAACGGCAAGCAGATTAAGGAATGCGAAATCATCTGGAAATAATAATATATAATATAACTGCCTTACGGATTATCCGCAAGGCAGTTTTTGTTTTACTGATACTTTTCTTTTTGAGCTGATTGTGATAGAATAAATGAAAGGAGTTGATATTATGCAGCACGAAATTACAGCGCCGCAAAAATTGCTTGATGAAAACGGCAACATCAAGGAACCGGGCTTTGCGAAAAAGCTTTTCTGGCAATACAGCCGCAAGGATATAAAGGCGCCGAAAATCCGCATCAAGGAATGGGATTATTATTACATCGGCACGCAGGATTACGGGCTTTGCCTGACGATTTCGGACGCGGGCTTCGTTAGCTGTCTTTCAATATCCGTGCTTGAGTTCGGAGATAATCCGAGCCAGCTTAACGATTCCGAAATCGGGCTGCTGCCGCTCGGAAAGCTCAATCTGCCCGCAACGAGCGAAAGGGGCAACACCTGCGCCAAGGTCGGCACGGCTGATATGAGCTTTGAAAACGACGGCAAAATCCGCCGCCTGCACGGGACTTATGACAATTTCTGCAACACGAAAAAATGCCTTGTGTTTGACGTTTCGCTGACGGACACGCCCGAGGAAAGCATGGTTATTGCAACCCCGTTTGATAAGCCCGAGCATTTTTATTACAACCAGAAAATCAACTGTATGAGAGCCGAGGGCTTTTTTGAATTTGACGGCAAGCGATATGAGTTCAACGCCGCAAACGGCGCGCTCGGCACGCTTGACTGGGGCAGAGGCGTCTGGACTTATGACAACACCTGGTACTGGGGCTCAGGGCAGATGCTGCTTGATGACGGCAGCCGCTTCGGCTTCAATATAGGCTACGGCTTCGGCAACACCTCTGCCGCGAGTGAGAATATGCTGTTTTACAACGGCAAATCGCACAAGCTTGAGGACATAACCTTTAACATTCCGCAGGAAAACGGCGAATATAAATACACCGAGCCCTGGACCTTCACAAGCTCCGACGGTCGCTTTGAAATGAGCTTTAAGCCGATTATTGACAGGCAGGCGCCGTTTGATTTAAAGGTGATTTGTATGCTGCCGCACCAGGTTTTCGGCAAGCTTTCGGGCACCGCAATCCTTGACGACGGAACTAAAATTGAAATTAAGGATAAGCTTGTTTTTGCAGAACACGTGCACAATAAATGGTAATTCGGAGTTCGGAA
Source organism: uncultured Eubacterium sp. (assembly GCA_905234995.1). Lineage (GTDB taxonomy): Bacteria > Bacillota > Clostridia > Oscillospirales > Acutalibacteraceae > Eubacterium_R. The sequence continues at coordinate 24,480 of CAJOJV010000007.1, forward strand.
TACGGAATGCGGAATTAAAAGTGACTCGCTTTGCTCAAACAATTAATTATTAATTGCCGTGCGCAGCACCCTAATCTTAACTCTCAACTCTCATATCTCAACTCTGTCGGGCTACGCCCGACTAATCCCTATTTTCAAAAAAGGCCGCTTCAATGAAGCGGTCTTTTCATTTAAGTTTTCTTATATAGGCGAAGGTTTCCTTTTCGCCCTTTTCCTTGAGCATAATGAGCCAACTCTCAAGCAGCTCCGAGGTTTTCGGATGAATCATAATATGATCCTTGGCGCGGCTGAAATACTGAAGCGGGTGCGCGTCCGTATAATTTTCGCCCTGGTAGATTTTGCTTGCGGCAACGCGGTCGCAAAACATTTCCTTTGCATATTTCAGGGGCATTTCAACCGGGGACATTCTTTTGGTTTCCCTGCTGTAATCCGTCCAATACTCATAATGATGGCGGTTTCTGCCCTTGTGATGCAGCCATGCGGCGGAATAGCCCTTATCGTCGCGCTCCGCCTCATTCGGGGAGCGGGTGCCGAGATAATACTTTGCGCCCGGGATAAACTCCGTCGGCGAATATTTGGACAAATCATGCCTCATTCCCTGAAACGGAATTCCCGCCTTAAAGCAATGCAGCATAACCCTGTGGCGGTGCTTTGTGATTGTTACAAAATGCTTTATCGGATGTGCCATTTCTTTTACCTCTCTAACAACAGGAATATATTAACACTTATTTATTAAGATGTCAAAGAAGTAATTGAAATTAATAAATTAATATGTTACAATACTGCCCTGCACGAAAGAATTATTAATTATTTTATGGGTAATAACAATGAAAACCGAAAGCTTTGCAAAAAAGTTCATAGGTGATAAGGCATTTTACAAGCGCCTGCTTGCAATTGCAATTCCGATTATGGTGCAATCGGGCATTACGAATTTCGTCAGCCTGCTTGATAACATAATGGTGGGCAGAACGGGAACCGAGCAGATGAGCGGCGTTGCAATAGTTAATCAGCTGATTTTCGTTTTTTATCTCTGCTGCTTCGGCGGCTTTGCGGGCGCGGGAATATTCACCGCGCAATATTACGGCGCAAAGGATGACGAGGGCATTCGCCACACCTTCAGATATAAACTCTGGCTCGGTTTAATTCTGCTTACATCGGCGCTTGCCGTTTTCATTTTCTTCGGCAACGATCTGATTTCGCTTTATCTGAGAGGCACGGACGACGGGGGCGACCCTGCCGCTGCGCTTGCCTTCGGCAGCGGATATTTAAGAATTATGCTGTTTTCCCTGCCCGCATTTGCGCTTACGCAAATATATGCAAACACGCTGCGCGAATGCGGAGAAACCGTCGTTCCGATGCGTGCGGGGCTTGCGGCTGTGTGCGTTAATCTGACCTTTAATTATCTTCTGATTTACGGCAAGCTCGGCTTTCCGGAGCTCGGAGTCAGGGGCGCGGCAGTTGCAACTGTGCTTTCCCGCTGCGTTGAGTTCACCGTGGTTGCGGTATGGACGCACAGGCACAGGGAAAAATGCCCGTATATCAAAGGGGTTTATAAAACGCTTTACGTGCCGTTAAGGCTCGTTAAAAAATACTTCATTACCGGCGCGCCCCTTCTTGTGAACGAAGCGCTGTGGTCTGCGGGAATGGCAATGCTGGCGCAATGCTATTCAATGCGCGGGCTGAACGTTGTTGCGGCAGAGAATATTTCAAACACCGTTTGCAACGTTTTCAACGTCGTTTTCTTTGCAATGGGCGACGCGATTGCAATCGTTATCGGCCAGCATCTCGGCGCGGGAAACTTCAAAAAGGCGAAGGAGGAAACCGCAAAAATTATTGCATTTTCAATTTTCATTGCAACGCTTGTGGGCATAGTTATTGCATCAACCTCAAAGCTGTTCCCGATGATTTATAATACTACGCCCGAGGCAAAGAAGCTCGCATCCGAATTCCTGATTGCGCAGGCGATATTTACTCCGCAGATTGCGCTTATGCACACCACGTATTTCACGCTGCGCTCAGGCGGAAAAACGATTATCACTTTTCTTTTTGACAGCGTGTTTATGTGGGTTATCAGTGTGCCGCTGGCATTTCTGCTCAGCAGATTTACCGATATTTACGTTATCTGGATTTTCGTTTTTCTGCAAATGGCCGACTGGATTAAATGCATTATCGGAGTCGTGCTCGTTAAAAAGGGCGTTTGGATTAATAACATCGTATCAGATAAGAAATAAACAAAATTCGGGGGCGGTCAGACGACCGTCCCCGAAATGCATTATATATAATTATGAATCAAAGAAATTCTGCCCGTCGTCGGTAACAAGGCGCTCCGTTTTTGGATATTCAAAGATTGCGGGATTGCCTGCATTTGCCTCAAGATATTCTGCAAATTCCGCAGCATACCATTTTGCCATACCGAGATTGTGCATAAGATAATGCCCGCAGTTTTCCGGCGCTGTGCCGGGCACGGACTGAGAATTTTCAACCGATTTGAACGCGCTGAGCAGCAAATCATAAATCTCCTGCGGCGCGCGGTTTCCTTTCAGAATAAGGTAAAAGCCCGTGAGGCAGCCCATCGGCCCCCAATAGATAACCTCATCCTTCCATTCGGGGTCATTGCGCAGATAGGTTGCAATAATATGCTCAAGCGAATGCATTGCCGCAACGTCAATTACCGGTTCCCTGTTCGGCTTTTTAAGCCTGATATCATAAGTTGTGACCTTATCGCCGCCGACGGTATCCACACGGCTTTCAAAAATGCCGGGAACGATTAAATTATGGTCAACCGAAAAGCTTTGAATTAATTTCATTTTAATCTCCTTTAATCTCTGCCGTAGATATCGCGGGTGTAAACCTTATCGGCAACGTCCGCAAGCTCATCATTCATTCTGTTTGCAAGAATAACGGCGCTGCGCTTTTTGAATTCATCAAGGTTATTGACAACCCTGTTGCCGAAAAACAACTCGCCGTCTGCAAGAGTGGGCTCATAAATAATAACCTCTGCGCCCTCGCCCTTAATATTCTTGATAACGCCCTGAATTGAGCTCTGGCGGAAATTATCCGAATTTGCTTTCATAGTCAGCCTGTAAACGCCGATAGTTGCGGCACTGCGCTGGCTGTGCCCTGCCAAATCAAGCACGCGGCGGGCAATGAAATCCTTGCGGGTCTGATTAGATTCAACAATTGCGCGGATAAGATTTTCGGGAATATCGGCATAATTTGCAAGCAGCTGCTTCGTGTCCTTCGGCAGGCAGTAGCCTCCGTAGCCGAAGGAGGGGTTATTATAATGCGTGCCGATTCTCGGGTCAAGCCCGATGCCCTCAATAATCTGCGCGGTGTTCAGCCCGTGAATTTCCGCATAGGTATCAAGCTCGTTAAAATAGCTTACGCGCAGGGCAAGATAAGTGTTTGCAAAAAGCTTAACCGCCTCTGCCTCAGTGGGGTTGATTATAAGAACGGGCACATCCTTTTTGATTGCGCCCTGAGCAAGCAACGCGGCAAATTCCTGCGCCTGCGCCTTTAGCTCATCATCCGCGCCTACGATAATTCGGCTTGGATAAAGGTTATCATAAAGCGCCCTGCCCTCTCTTAAAAATTCGGGGCTGAAAATTATTTTCAGGCTTGGGAATTTTTCCTGCATCGTTTTTGTGAAGCCGACGGGAACGGTTGATTTCACAACCGCAACGGCATTCGGATTATGCTTTTCAATAAGGGAAAGCACCGCCTCAACCGAGCTTGTGTTGAAATAATTCTTGGTTTCATCATAATCCGTCGGGGTTGAAATGATGACGAAATCCGCCTGAGAATAAGCCGCGGCAGCATCCGTGGTTGCGGTTAAATCAAGAACGTGATTTGCAAGATAATCGGAAATCTCCGCATCAACAATCGGAGATTTTTTATTATTAATCAGCTGAACCTTTTCCTCAACTATATCAACCGCAAAAACGCGGTTATTCTGAGAAAGGAGCACGGCGTTTGAAAGACCGACGTAGCCCGTGCCTGCAACGGCAATTGTGCATTTTTTCATAAGTGAATACCTCTAAAATAAATCCGAACACATTTCTGCGTTCGGATTTATTATATATCATATTTGTTAAAAAAACATTACTTTTTCTTGAATTTATCAAAGAAGTTTTCCTTACCCGGGTTCTTCGGCGGAACGTAATTCTTATCAAACTGCATCAGAATTGCCCTCTGCTCATCGGTTAAATTCCTTGGAATATCAACGATAATGCGAACGAACTGATCGCCCCTGCCGACGGAATTGAGCCTCTGAATACCCTTGCCCTTGAGCTTGAATACCTCGTGGGACTGAGTGCCCGCGGGAAGAGTATATTTAACGTTGCCGTCAAGAGTCGGCACCTGAAGCTCTGCGCCGAGGGTTGCCTCAATGATTGAAACGTGCTTTTCAAACCATACATTAAAGCCGTCACGCTCAAAATATGCGTGGGGCTTAATGCTGATAACAACCTTTAAATCCCCTGCGGGGCCGCCGTTTAAGCCGCTGTTGCCGTAGCCGCGCATATTGATAACCTGACCGTCGTCAATACCTGCAGGGATATTGACCTCAAGCTTATTCCTGCGCCTAACCTTGCCCTTGCCGCCGCATTTCTGGCACGGGGTTTCCACGATTTTACCCCTGCCGCCGCAGGCTGTGCAGGTGCGCTGCGTGCTCATAACGCCGAAAGCGGTTCTGTTCTGAACGTTGACGAAGCCCCTGCCGCCGCATTCGGTGCAGGTTTTGGGCGAGGTGCCCTTTGCCGCGCCCGTGCCGCCGCATTCGGAGCAATCCTCAATTCGCGGAACCTCAACGTTCTTTTTGCAGCCCTTTGCCGCCTCCTCAAAGGTGAGGCTTACGCGAACCTGAACGTCGCTGCCCTTTTGCGGAGCATTCGGATTTCTTGAGCCGCCGAAGCCGCCGAAACCGCCTCCGCCGAAAATAGAGGAGAAAATATCGCCGAGGTCAATATCGCCCTCAAAGCCGAAGCCGCCGGGGCCGTAGCCGCCCTGCCCTGCGCCGTAATTAGGGTCAACGCCTGCAAAGCCGAACTGGTCGTAGCGGGCTTTTTTCTCAGGGTCCGAAAGCACCTCATAGGCCTCGTTGCATTCCTTGAACTTTTCCTCCGCAACCTTATCATCCGGATGCAAATCGGGGTGATACTGCTTTGCGGTTTTTCTGTATGCTTTTTTTATTTCATCATCCGAAGCACCCTTTGAAACGCCGAGCACCTCATAATAATCTCTTTTTTCGGGCATATATCTGCCTCCGTTATGTTCGAATAATTATGATGAACGGGAGGGTGCGAAAACCCTCCCCTGCATCATTATATTTTGGGGAAAATTAGTTGTCCTCAACCTCGGTGTAATCAGCATCCGTGTAGCCTGCGCCGCCTGCCTGAGCATTCGGGTCTGCGCCTGCATCACCCTGAGGTGCAGCTGCCTGATACATCTTCTGAGAAACCTCATAGAACTTATTCTGAAGGTCATCCTGAGCGGACTTGATAGCATCAAGATTATCGCCCTTTAACGCTTCCTTAAGAGCCTCTGTTTTGCCCTCAAGAGCTGCCTTATCATCAGCTGCAAACTTATCGCCGTTTTCGCTGAGAAGCTGCTCCGTCTGATAAACGAGCTGCTCTGCATTATTCTTGAGGTCAACCGCCTCTCTCTTCTTCTTATCCTCTTCGGCAAACTGCTCTGCTTCCTTAACAGCCTTTTCAATATCTTCCTTGCTCATATTTGAGGAGGCTGTGATGCTGATGTTCTGCTCCTTGCCGGTGCCGAGGTCCTTAGCGGAAACGTGAACGATGCCGTTTGCATCAATATCAAAGGTAACCTCAATCTGCGGAACACCTCTGCGTGCGGGAAGAATACCGTCCAGATGGAACATACCGAGAGTTTTGTTGTCCTTTGCAAACTGTCTTTCACCCTGGAGCACGTGAACCTCAACGGAGGTCTGATTATCTGCTGCAGTTGAGAAAATCTGAGACTTCTTAGTAGGAATAGTTGTGTTTCTCTCAATGATAACGGTGTTTACGCCGCCCATCGTTTCGATACCGAGTGAAAGCGGAGTAACGTCAAGAAGAAGGAGACCCTTAACGTCGCCGCCGAGTACGCCGCCCTGAAGCGCAGCACCCATAGCAACGCATTCATCCGGGTTAATGCCCTTGAACGGCTCCTTACCGCTGAACTTCTGAATAGCTTCCTGAACTGCGGGGATACGGGTTGAACCGCCAACGAGGAGAATCTTATCAATCTCGTTCATTGAAAGTCCGCTGTCCTTCATTGCCTGGCGAACGGGGCCCATCGTTGCTTCAACGAGATCTGCTGTCATCTGATTGAACTGTGCTCTTGAAAGAGTGAGCTCAAGATGCTTCGGGCCTGTTGCATCTGCAGTGATGAACGGAAGTGAAATCTGAGCGGTGGTCATACCGGAAAGGTCAATCTTTGCCTTTTCTGCAGCTTCCTTAACGCGCTGCATTGCCATCTTATCGCCTGAAAGATCTATGCCGTTGCTCTTCTTGAATTCGGATACAATCCAATCCATAACCTTCTTATCAAAATCATCGCCGCCGAGACGGTTGTTACCCGCGGTTGCAAGAACCTCCTGAACACCGTCGCCCATTTCGATAATGGAAACATCGAACGTGCCGCCGCCGAGGTCATAAACCATAACCTTCTGATCCTCTTCCTTATCAATACCGAAAGCAAGAGCAGCAGCAGTGGGCTCGTTGATAATTCTCTTAACCTCAAGGCCTGCGATTTTACCTGCATCCTTGGTTGCCTGTCGCTGAGCATCGGTGAAATATGCGGGAACGGTGATAACCGCCTCAGTTACAGTGTCGCCGAGATAGCTTTCTGCATCAGTCTTAAGCTTCTGCAGGATGATTGCGGAAATCTCCTGAGGAGTGTAAGCCTTGCCGTCAATATCAACCTTATAATCAGAGCCCATATGGCGCTTGATTGAGCTGATTGTTCTTTCGGGATTTGTGATAGCCTGGCGCTTTGCAACGTTGCCGACCATTCTTTCGCCGTCCTTGCTGAATGCAACTACGGACGGGGTGGTTCTTGCACCCTCTGAGTTTGTGATTACTACGGGCTCGCCGCCCTCGATTACGCTTACGCAGCTGTTTGTTGTGCCTAAGTCAATACCAATAATTTTAGCCATTGTATTTATCCTCCGTAATGAATTATTTTTAGATTAATTTGCTGATTTGACCATTGCAGGTCTGATTATTTTATCGCCGATTTTATATCCCCTCTGGAATACGTCAACGATTTCGCCATCTTTAAAGCTGTCATCCTCAACGTGCATTACTGCGTTGTGAAGATTGGGGTCAAAGGTGTCGCCCTTATCGCCGAAAGCCTCAACCCCGAGCTTTGCGAAGGTGTTTATGAAGCCGTTATAGGTTATCTCCACTCCCTTTTTCAGCCCCTCAAAATCCTCCTGCTCGTTTGCCAGCGCTCTTTCGAGATTATCAATCGCGGGCAAAAGCTCCTTTAAGGTTTCAGCCTTTGCATAATTAAAGGTTTCCTGCTTTTCCTTTTCACTTCTCTTTCTGAAATTTGAATATTCGGCAGTCAGGCGAAGCAATTGCTCCTTAGTGTCTGCAAGCTCCTTTTCAAGCGGATTTTCCTCCTGCTCCTCCGAAGCCTCCTCTGCCGCAGCCGTTTCAGGCTGTTCCTCCTCCGCGGTTTCTTCAGCCGCCTTGGATTTTTTCGTTTCCTTTTCCTCCTGTGAGGATTTCGTTTCCTTCTTACTCAATTACTGCGCCTCCTTTTTGGAGAAATTCTTTAACTATTTTCATTATATAATCAACTCGCGGAAGAACCGACGCATAGTCAATTCTCGTTGAGCCTATAATGCCTAGTATTGCGGTTTGGCTGTTGTTATAATTAAACCTTGCCATAGCCGTTGCGGTGTTTTTAAGCTCAGGATGATAATTCTCCTCGCCGATGAAGAGCTCCCTTTCCCTGCCGTGCCTTGCATATTGGGAAAGCAAATCGGAAATCTGCTCCTTTGCAGTGAGGAAAGTGAGCAGCTTATAAACTCCGCTGCCGAGCTCCGTGTGAGAAAGCAGATTCGTTTCGCCCTCAATGTGTAGCGAGCCGTCCGCCGCCTCAGAGCAGATGGAGCAAAGCGTTGTCAGCACGGGCAGCATATCAAAAAGCCTTGTGCCGAGCACGGGTGCCGTGCTCTGAATTAAGGCAAGATTGATATCCGTTAGCGGTGTGCCGACGAAATATTCAGCCGCAACGTAATAAAACAACGCCTTGAAATCATCATCAAGCGGGCACGCAAGCCTGCAGACGGAGGATTTGATTTTGCCTCCGACGGAGAGCATTACGAGCATCGCCCTGTTGCCGCCAGCTGGGATTATATCCACGCCCTGCACGCAATCAAGCTCATCCTTAACGATGTTATAAAACGAAGCGCAGCCACTGATTTGCGCAAGCAGAACCGAGGCGCTGCGAAGCAGCCTTTCAGGGTCGCTTGCATTCACGGAAAGCACGCTGACGATGTGCTCCTTTTCATAATCCGTGAGCGGCTTCGGGCGCATCAGATTATCAACATAGTATCTGAAGGACGCGTTGCTTGGCACTCTGCCGCCGCTCGTGTGCATCTGCTGCAGGAAGCCGAGCTCCGAAAGATAAGCCATTTCATTTCTGATGGTGGCGCTGGAAATCTGATATGGCAAAAGATTTGAAAGCGTTTTTGAGCCAATAGGCTCGCCGGTTTTGATATAGCTTTCAATAATCAGGCTTAATATCGCGGCACGCCTTTCGCCAATCATATTTGCACCCCCTTCATTTTAGCAATTAGCACTCTCGCCTTTTGAGTGCTAACCTTGCTTATATATTATATCCTTTACCCGCGTTTGTCAATAGTTTTTTATGAATTTTTTGTAAATTTCAGCACTGCCTCCCCAAGAGTGCTAACCTGCCCTTTCGGTATATATTATTATAATTAATTACATATTTATTCGTCCCGCTGAACTCCGAATTTATTTATTTTAAAAAACCGAAAAAAGATATTGACATCTCAATAATTATTTGCTATTATAATTAGGCACTCAGAGATGAGGCAGATATTCCTCTATAGCTCAGTCGGTAGAGCATGCGGCTGTTAACCGCAGGGTCGTTGGTTCGAGTCCAACTGGGGGAGCCACATAAACCTCTTGGCTTTAATGTCAAGAGGTTATTTTTTTAATTATTTTGGGATTGTACTATTACCACTTTTTAAGATGTATGGGCGTATAATGATTATTTCATTATGCGCTCTTTTTTATTTTATTCAAAAAAGGAGTGTAATATTGTATGCCAAAATGCAAAACGATTGCAATATGCAATCAGAAAGGCGGTGTCGGAAAGACGACCACCGCCGTTAATCTCGGTGTAGGTTTAGCAAGGCAAGGAAAAAAGGTACTCCTTGTGGATGCTGATCCGCAGGGAGATTTAACAATCAGTCTTGGATGGCAGGACAACGACAGTTTGGAGATTACTCTTGCAGACAAAATCAATTCCGTCATTACCGACAAGGAGTTTGATAAGACAGCAGGTATTCTGCATCACGAAGAAGGCGTTGACCTTATACCATCAAACCTTGAATTATCAAGTCTTGAAATTCGACTTGTAAACGCTATGAGCAGAGAGGTTGCATTAAAGGAATATCTTAAAAGTATTAAAAACAATTATGATTATATCCTTATTGACTGTATGCCCTCGCTCAGTATGATTACGATTAATGCCCTTGCTGCTGCGGACAGCGTTATTATTCCTGTTCAGGCACATTATTTATCCGCAAAAGGTATGACGCAGCTTGTTCAGACAGTTTCAAAGGTAAAAAGACAGATAAACCGCAATTTGAAAATTGACGGTATCCTGTTGACGCTTGTTGACGAGCGAACTAATCTCGCTAAAAGCACACGCAAAGCCGTTGTTGAGGGATACGGTAAATATATTAAAGTCTTTAAGACTTATATACCTATTGCTATAAAAGCGGCAGAAACAACGACAAAAGGCAAAAGCATATTTGCTTATGAGCCGAGCAGTAAAGTCGCAAAGGCTTATGAAAACTTAACAAAGGAGGTAATTGATAATGGCGAAAAGCAACTCAACCGACTTCACTCTGAACGGGTTAGATGATTTGTTTTCAACGCAGGAAGAAAGAGATAACGGCAGTATTCCCGAAATCAGAGATATTGACATATCGCTGATTGATGATTTCCCCGACCATCCGTTTAAGGTCGCGGAGAATGAGGAGTTATATGAACTCGCTGACAGCATAAAGGAACAAGGAGTATTAATCCCTGCTATTGTTCGCCCGAAAGAAAACGGCAGATATGAAATGATTGCCGGACACAGAAGAAAGCGAGCAAGCGAGCTTGCTGAGATTGACACCTTGAGATGTATCGTTTCTGATTTAGACGATGATGCTGCCACAATCATTATGGTAGATACAAACCTTCGTCAGCGACAGCAGATATTGCCGAGCGAAAAAGCAAAGGCGTACAAAATGAGAAATGATGCTCTAAAACATCAAGGAAAACGCACCGATTTGACTTCGGCAACACCGTTGCACAAGTCCGAAAATAAAACAACAAGAGAAATTATGGCTGATGAAATCGGCGAGAGTTATGAGCAGATTCGCAAATATATCCGCCTCAATGAACTTGTCCCTGAATTGCTTGAATATGTTGATGAGGGTAAAATCGGACTTCGCCCCGCAGTTGAAATGTCTTATCTTGATGAGGACGCACAGCGCGATATTGTTGATATGATTGATGATAGCGAGTGCTTCCCGTCACACGCACAGACCATTCGTATGCGAAAGGCATTTGAGCAAGGCGAATTAACACGCGATGATGTTATCGCAATTATGAACGAGGAAAAGCCAAATCAAGCTTCAAAGATAACAATCCGTAAAGATGATATAAGCAAATATATCCCAAAATCGGTAAAGCCCGAACAAACGCAGGAATTTATTTGCAAGGCGGTCAAACACTACGCCGCATATCTTGAACGAAAAAAAGAGCAAGTCAGATAGCAGGAGGAGTATGTTTTTTCATACTCCCCTTTCTTACAATCTAACCCCTGATTACTAACAATACTTACCGAAATAAGAATTGATTAGTATTCAGCAACACTCTTAAAGAGATATAAAGGAGGCGATGCCTATGATTTGACTAAAGAATCGCATCTTTGATATAATATTACAGAATTGGTAATATATGGTTGAGGAGGCGATGATATGAAGAAACTCGCAGTGTTGGCAGTATTGATCGCTGTATTGGCGTTTTCAGCCTGCAGTAATGCTTCAGTTATTAACGAAGAGGATGTTTCTTTTTCGGTTAGTAATACAACCGTTGAAAGTATAAGTGATGCTGATGTAACGGAAAGTGCAGATAATACAACTACCGAACCGTCAACAACAGAAATTTCAACAACACAGGCAGAAACAACGACTAAAGCAGCAAAGCAAACCACCGCCAAACAAGAAACCACAACGCAAAAGCAAACTACCACAGCAAAGGAAACTACTACAAAAGCGGAAACGACTACCGCACCAAGCACCTGCACAAATAACGGCAACCACAGCCAAGCCTGCGGGAATATGGGAAAGTGGTTTAATTCAAAAAGCGAGGTTAAAGCCTATGCAGAAAAGGAAATGAAATATTGGGCTGACTTGGAGGAAAGCGGACAGATTACCCGCGAGGAATACTACCAAAAATGCCCGTCAGGTTACGAATGTTGGTCTTGCGCTTATTGCGGCAGGTGGACAGGAAATTTCAAATACTAAATTTAATACTGAACTGAATTTGAGGGAAGATTAATCGCTATGAAAAATCTTCCCTCTTTTTTTGTTTCAGGGAAAGGAGGCTTATGAAAAAAGCCAAAACAATCTGCAGAAAAACGCTGGCGTTTTTTCTTTCGGTGCTGATGATTCTTTCAGTATTGCCACTGACCGTTTACGCTGAAGAAAATTTGGGCGAGATAAGCGGTATCAGTGATATTGATATTGACGTTTCACGGCATTACGGTCATCAGTTGCATACAACGGATGTAAACGGAACTACCTACCCTATGTTCTGTATTGAGTATAACACAACAAGCCCATCCTCATCGTATCTGGAAGCGAGGAAAGCGGGTGCAAGTTCAGATGTTATCACGGCGGCTAAATGGATCTTTGCCGGCTATTATTTAGAGCATGGCAACTCTGTTGACTGGAAAGATATGGCGATGTGTCAGAAAAAGGTTTGGAGTATCTTGGGCAACAATACCACTTGGGATTTTTCAGACAGCGATTATGACGACTGGATTGAAAATGCCGAGAGAAATATGGCAAATCTTGATACAAAGCCTTCGTTTAACAACTCAAATGTCGGCACAATCACTGCAGGAACAGCTAAGACAATAACTGACTCCAACGGTGTCTTTAAGGACTATCCCGCTTTTACGGTTAATAAAAACGGTATCAAAATGACACATGGAGCAAATTCAAACCAACTGACGATTACGGTTGATAAAACCTGCACTACAACCTCGTTCAGAATCAATAACGGCGATTTTTATAAGAATGATACAGGTGATGATGACGAGCTTCTGCTCTTTTATCCTTACGGAAGTGATAACTACCAGAAACTTGTATATTCCGCATATTATGATCCTGTCAGTTTCGCTCTGAACGGAAATGTTGAGGTGCTTGGCTCTGCCAAACTAAAAAAGACTTCCGAGGACGGTCAGGTCGGAGGAATTAACTTTACCGTTACGGGTGCAAATTATTCAAAAACGGTATCCACCGACAGTAACGGCGAATGGCAGCTTGATTATCTCGTTCCCGGTAATTACACCGTTACGGAAGAAAGCATTGACCGTTATGTAACGCCGAGCAGTAAAACAATTACTGTTAAATCAGGCGGAATTGTTAGCACATCGTTTAATAACATCCTTAAAAAATTCTGCGTTGAAACTACAAAAGAGGATGCAGAAAAAGGACGGGCGCAGGGCGATGCTTCGCTTGCAGGCGCGACTTACGGTATCTATGATAACGGCAGGCTCATTGACACCTATACCACAGATGAGAACGGCAAATTCACCACCTCGTATTATGTCTGCGGCGACCATTGGACAATCAAGGAAATCAGTCCGAGCGAGGGTTATCTGCTTGATAATACGGTTTATGATGTCGGCGCACAGGCACGGCTATATGCCGTTGAATACAACACAACGAGCAATACGGTCAAAGAGCAGGTCATCAAGGGTAACATCTCAATTATCAAGCATAGCGATGACGGCTCAACGCAGATTGAAACGCCAGAGCCCGAAGCAGAGTTTCAGGTATATCTTAAATCCGCAGGCTCATACGCAAATGCAAATGCAGATGAAAGAGATGTGCTTGATTGTAACGAGGACGGCTACGCTAAATCAAAGGATTTACCCTACGGCATTTATACCGTTCATCAGACAAAGGGCGTTGAAGGTTCCGAGTTCATGCAGGACTTCGATGTGTATATTGCCGAGAACGGCAATACCTACAAATACCTGATTAACAATGCTCCGTTCAAAGCATATCTCAAAATCACAAAGGTTGACAGAGAAACGGGAAAGACCGTTCCCTACGCAGGCGCAGGCTTTGAAATCTATGATTCAAGCGGCAATAAGGTATCGCAGACCTTCACTTACCCGAAAAAGACAACCATCAGCACCTATTACACTAATGCGGACGGTTATCTTATTACCCCTGAAAAGCTTGACTATGGCAAGAATTACACGCTCGTTGAGGTGCAGGCTCCGTATGGCTATGTGCTTGACAGTACGCCTATCAAGTTTGATGTAACGAGAGATAATTCCGAGATTGAGGATGCTTTAACCATTATTAAGGTTAAGCGTGATAATGTCGCTCAAAAAGGTGTTATTGAAGTAACAAAATCAGGCGAGGTATTCGCAAGTGTTGAGAACACGAACAATATCTATACTCCTGTTTATGAGGTGCAAAATCTTAAAGGCGCTGTGTATCAGGTATTTGCCGCAGAGAATATTAAGACTCCTGACGGAACACTCCGCTATCAGCAGGGCGAACAGGTTGACGAAATCACTACGGGCAATGATGGTATCGCTAAAACAAAGCAGCTTTATCTTGGCAAGTATACCGTAGTTGAAAAGACTGCACCTGTTAATTTTGTCAATGCAAATCAGCAGTATGATGTTGAGCTTGTCTATGCAGGACAGAATGTCGCTGTAACAAGCACGGCACTCTCCGTTTACAACGAAAGACAGAAGGTTACAACTTCACTTTCAAAGGTTATGCAGACAGATGAAACCTACAAAATTGGAATGAACGATGAAATTCTTTCCGTTCAGTTCGGTATTTATGCTGCCGAAGAAATAAAGGCGGCAGACGGCTCGGTTATCCCTGCCGATGGTTTAATCACACTTGCTAATTGCGATAAGGACGGCAACATTGCCTTCGATTGCGACCTGCCTATCGGCTTCAAGTGGTACGCAAAGGAAATTGCTACCGATAAGCACTATATCCTCTCCGATGAACAGCATTTCTTTGATACGGAATATGCAGGACAGGAAACGGCAGTTATTGACATTAAGCTCAATGACGGCGAACCTATAGCCAACGACCTTATTTACGGTAAGGTAACGGGCTACAAGATTGACCGTGAAACCGAAAAGCCGATTAAAGATGTTGTTTTCGGTATCTTTAAGGGCGATGAAACCGAATACACCGAAAAGACGGCGATTACAACCGCCACCACCGATGAAAACGGCGTATTTGAATTTATCAATATACCATTCGGTGCTTGGATTATTCGTGAGTTGAAGCCTGCTGAGAACTATCTTGAAAACACGGATTTGTATCACATTGATGTGGATCGTAATGAAAAAGCAATCGAGATAACCGTGTTTAATGACAGAATACCTGAAACGGTAACGGAAATCCCCAAAACAGGCGATGACAGTAATTACCGAACGCTCATTACAATCATCAGTGGAAGCGTTTTCGCTGCACTCTGTTTGGCGTATTACCTTATCCGTAAGAAGAAAAAAGATGAGGGAGGAGATTAACAATGACTGCAAAGGCAATAATCGGGATTGCTGTTGTTGCACTTGTAATCGTAGCAATCGTTGTTATGCAGCTGAAAAATAAAAAACGCGATTAGCAGAAAGGCTTATATATGAACAACACAGAAAACACTTATACCGTCATTGATTTCAAGGTTAAAGGATATGATAAAAGGCTTTACCGCAAGAAAAACGCAGACGAGTTTTGTTACCTGACAAAGAAAGGGTTTAAGAATTTTTCGGAAGTTTCTGAAAACCCTCCCGATGTTATCGGCGATGTGTTTATCAGGCACAGTAAGCATAGGAAAAGCAATAAGCAAGCTGATGTAACAGGAACTATCATCCTTCCGTATTCTAACCGCTCTGGTAAAACAGGCAATGAATATCCGCTGCGTCAATTTAAGAAGCAGTGGCGCAGAACTATCGGTTACGCAGAGCTTGACAATCATCAGTTTGTAAGGCTTGTAAAATACGATGTCAGATTTTTGCTTATTGTTCTTTTAATCCTGCTTGCCTTGATTCCATTCTTTCTAAAATCCGGCTCGGATATTTCGCCAATAAGTATTAACACGGGCGAAACCATAACCGAAGAGTACGAAGCGCCGGAGGAAACCCCAATTTGCTACTACGAACCGTTTGAAGAAGTAACTACCCTTTCTGCTGATAATCCCGAAATATTCTTAAAGAATGTTTCGTCAAATGCGGAAACATATTTCGTTTCGTATGAAATTTATATTAACGGAAATCCGTTAAAGGATGAAAGCGGAAACAACTTTTCAACGGGTGCATTACCACCAGATAGGCAAGTTAACATTAACCTTTGGAATCAACTTGATGCTGGCAATTATCAGCTTGAAGTTAAAGCTACTGATTATGATTATAGCATTTTAACCGAGCTTAATGAGAACAAAGATAAATACAGCGAGAAAGAATACCAATCGCTGTTGAACGAGGCAACAATGCCCGTTCATCACACCTTAAGTACAACACTAATTATTTCAAAATAAGAAAGGATTTTTACTATGAAAAATAAAACCAATTCAAGAGTTATTGCGATTGTACTCGCAATGCTTACTATTATCTCATCCGCAATCCCTGCTTTTGCTGCAGACATGGAAATTTACACTTATGACGGTAACGATATTATCAGTTCCGTTAATGTAACAGCCACTATTGCAGACGGTTCGGATGTGTACGATCCTGAAAACCCCGATGCCGGCGATGACGGCTTCGTTAACGGTAAGATTCAGGTAGGTGTACCCACATCAATCACAATTAACGGTACGGCTGATGCAGACGGTTATTATGTCGGCTCTGCATCAGGCAAGGTCAAGGGAAACATTTCAGGCGCTACTGTAATCAGTGTTGTCCCCGACAGCGAAGTAACGCTTCAGGCTCAAGGCAAAACAGATGTAACTGCACCTATCGAGCAGGACTATACTCAGTTCGTCGTTTCAACTTCTGAATATTCAGGCGCAAAAGTCAACAAATATGTCACGCCGGAATTCAATGACAATGCTGTTTTTGATGTAACAATTAAGACAAAGGATCTCTCGGCAGGTACTTGGTCAGGTGCATTCAACTATAATATCTCTGTTGTTAATACAACTGTTGCTTCGCTCGGAAACAGAGTAACTTCATGGAATGTCTCTGCAACAGACGAAGACAATGTTTGGATGTCATACTATCAGGCAAACACCAGACAGGCAACCGCCCCCACAAGAGGCGGCACAACCATTGAGAAATACGAAGATGGTACTGTCGTTATTTCGGGAACAGGCAATATGGAAGATTCCGTAAACAAGCATTTCTTCGATCTTGATGCAATGACCAAGCAGCTCAATATTCTCATCTGGGATTATTTAGAAGAGAATCTCTCTGAAGATGAATATAGTGCAATCACTGCCATTGTTCCCGAAGGCACACAGACTTGGTATTACACTGCAGCGCGTGTGCTCAATTCCAATCTTTCAGACTATACTACTGCAAGCAGTATTGTAAGGAAGTTCAGCGAGGCAGAAGACTATGCAATGCGCAGAGTATCTGCCAACGACTATATGTTATACGTTCCCAAGAGAGTGATTGTTATGGATGGTGTAACCAACATTTCAGAAAGCGCATTCAACAGTTGTACATTTCTGACCGAGGTTGACCTTGGAAACACGATTAAATCAATCGAAAATTATGCGTTTACCAACTGCTACAACATTGAAGGAATTATAATTCCTGATGGCTGTGAAAAAATCGGAGATGCATTTGGAGTAACACATAAAATCGATGTGTTAAACATTCCGGCAAGCGTAAAAGAACTTGCCGGTTCCGTGGCTTTTGCCTATAAGAAGCTGGAGATTGATCCTGCAAACCCGTACTATTTCCTTGAAGACGGCGTTATTTATACCAAAGATGGAAAGACTCTTTACGGATTAACCAAAGACTCGTCAAGCGACTTGGTTATTCGTGAAGGCGTTGAAACCATCAATAACGGTGTGTTCCAGAAGAAGATGAATTCTCTTACTCTGCCGTCAACGCTGAAAGAAATGAGTTATGGGGTATTTGGTAACTACTCAAATCTTGAAGTTATCTGTAAATCTCAAAGGGCTTATGATATCATGATGGATCTTATTGCGGCAAAAGAGAACACTTCAATGGCGTTCAAAGGAACAGTAACATTATCGACTGATGAACGATAATCATTATAACTGAACAAAAATTATAGGGCGGTCAGGTTTAACCTGGCCGCTTAACTATGAAGGAAGTGATTGCATTGAACAACGATATAATTACCATTGACGGCTATACTGTTATTCACTCTTTTTTTGTCGGCGAGAAAAATGTAATTGTTGCTGAAAACCTGAAAGCAGATTATCGTTTTCTTTGCGCCTATCTTGAAGAAAACGAGGTGTTCAGTCAGTTTACCGATTGCGCTTTAAGCAACGATTATCTTGAGATAATGACGCTCTACTGCGACAGGGCAAAGGAACAGGTAACTAATTGCAAGGAGCAAAGCCTCGGCGACATAACGGTTATAACGCCGGATATGTGCAGAAAGCTGAACGAAGGAGAAACCTACAAAGGCAAGGTTGTAGCGTTAAAGCCGGAGAGCCTGCGCCGTGAATATGAAAATGCAGAAAATCAGTTATATTATGCCGTAAGCGGCAACGGCCTCAACCCTAAAGGCTTGGGGACGAAGATTTACGCATATAATATTGCGACAAAAGCACACCACTATATCCGCAATTACGATGTTCTCGGCGTTGTGGATAAGGACAAACTGCCCGAATGGGCAAAGCCTAAACTTACCAAAATAAAAAAGGAAATCAAGGAAAAGGAGGAAAGACGAAATGAGCGATAAAATCGTTAATCAGGGATATGTCATTGAACAGGAACTCCATATCAGTAACGCTGTTATCGTTCTCGGCGTTAATCCCAACCTTGTGGACAAGGAACACACTACACCTTATGTCACTTGGGAAACCGATAAAGACAAAAAGGACTTTTATTGGGGACATTATTTCAAGGACAGATATTCTGCCGAGCGTGACCTTGTAAAAAGAGGTAACGAAAAGGTTCGCTATTTTGATCGTATTACCGGTTTTCATAAACAGCAGACGGAGCGTGATGCCCGATGAAAAAACGATATTTCAGATATAAGATTATTCAGACATTGCCAATCGGCAATGTCACTTTTTATATCGGCTACAAGAAGAATGACCGTTATAAGTACGCTACCTTTTTCAAGCGTGATAATAACACTGATTTCGCTTGGATACGCTTTTTCAACGACTTATACTCTGCCCAAAAGGATATAGTTGACCGAGCGTACAGAGAAATACCAAACCTTGATTTTAATCTTGAAATGAAGGAGAAAACGATATATGGCGACAAAACCTAAACTTGCAAAAGGCAAGGTTATGGAAAAACTGCGTGACGCAGGATACAAGGATGAAAAGCAACTGGCTTCGCTTGATGAATCGCTAATCTTTAACATAGATTTTACAAGAGAGGAACTCATTGTTGCATATCAAATCAGAGATGCAACAAAGAAAGGTGTGCTGTATTCCTATCTCATCAATCCGAATGTTGACCTTTCTCCGCCGAAGAAGGAGAAAAAGAAATGAGCAATTACACAATAAGACCGTTTACCAAAGCAGAACAGCTTTATGCGTATCGGCAAAGTCAGCAAATTGCCGGACAAACGGGCTTTTACGGATATTATCACGGAGATTTCGGAAAAAGAGGCGATGATTACAATGCCGTTTGGATTAACAACAATGCAAACGAAATGACAGATGATTTTCGTAATGATTTAGCAGATGTTATGAAAACTCTCGGCGAAAACGGTCAACCGCTTT
Source organism: uncultured Eubacterium sp. (assembly GCA_905234995.1). Lineage (GTDB taxonomy): Bacteria > Bacillota > Clostridia > Oscillospirales > Acutalibacteraceae > Eubacterium_R. The sequence continues at coordinate 43,901 of CAJOJV010000007.1, forward strand.
TTGACAGAAACGCTATGCAAGAGTATTGCAGAACAAACCCCGACTCTCATTTTAAGGGAGCTTTCGGTTATGAGTACGGCTTTCGTCTGAAAACGGATAAGTATTCATACATTATCCGTATGGAACCGTTTTGCTTGGGTGATTATGACTTTTATATATTCGCATACGATACTCGTTTGCTTGATAACCATATAAAAAACGCATCCAAAGGTATTAACTTTATCACATCAGCTTACAAGCATCTGTTTAATCTTGAGGACGGCGATTCTATCATTGTTCAATACGCTGACGGCGAAAGAAAAGTAAAGGAGTGCCGATTTATTGATGAATACCATACGCAGATTGACAAAATGATATACCACAACTGTCAGTTTGCGGAAATCATTGAAAGAAACGGTGCAACTGTAATACCATATCGAAAATCTTTGCCTTATAAAGCATTTCACTACAATGCCGAAAGAAAAAAGATTGAAATCGCGGCAAAGGGTGAGGATAAAGTTAAAGTGGTTGACGCTCCTTCAAATGATGATGAAAAGAACAGAGAATATGTTAATGAACGAAATAAAGAATTCGGAGCAGATAAAAAGCAGGTTGCAGCGATGATGGTCGGAAGTATTCTCGGATGGGATGATAAAGGTGCTGACCCGAGAAACTATGACGATGACGGTAAGTTTATAAAAAACGCAAAACACAAGGACACTCCGGAAAGGTAGGTGCGTAATGCCGAATAAATATGATTTTATCAAATTTACATTTGACGATACCTCAAAGGAAATTACAAAATCGCCTGAAAACTGGCAGTCCTTTCTTTTTTCGGCTTGCAGGAACTTCAAACTGCCGTTTGACGAGCAGGTTTTAATCTTCGCTCAAAGACCGGATGCAACTGCAGTCCTTGAATTTGACAAGTGGAACAACCGCTTCGGCAGATGGGTTAATCGTGGTGCAAAGGGTATTGCTGTTTTTGATGATGTCAGCGGAACGAATCAAAGGCTAAAATACTACTTTGATATTTCCGATACGCACGAAACGGAATTTGCAAAGCCTGTTCCGATGTGGGAATATAACGCCGGTTACGAATCAGAGGTTATTGCAACCCTTGAAGATAACTTCGGTGAGCTTTCAAAGAAAGATGATATTGTTGACGCAGTTATGTCCGCCGCAGAAAATATGGCTGATGATAATCTGCAAGACTATACATCCGAGCTTATCAATTACGCTCAGAAAGGCAGTTTCCTTGAGGACTTGGGAGATGACGGTGTAGAAACAGCTTTCAGAAACCTTGTGAAAAACAGCGTAGCGTTTATGATGCTTACTCGTCTTGGCTTTGAGCCGAGGGAATACTTTGACCGAGAAGATTTTGTTTCTGTTGTTGATTTTAACACTCCCGATTCTCTCGCTGTGCTTGGTGACGCAACAAGCGATATTGCCGAAATGGGACTGAATGAAATAAGCAAAACTGTGATTTCTCTGCAAAAGGAAAATCGCACATTTGCAGAAAATGAAAAGTCCGTTTATACTGAAACCGAAATAAAAAACGAAAGGGGTGCTGAATATGACACAGCCCATCAGTTACACAGCAGTAGGCGGAGTAATGCTTCCGAACCTGTTGCTGCCACAGAACAAGACGATTCATTTCGGGCGTTACGCAGAGGCTCACAGGGAGTTTCTGAAGAAAAACCACAAGCCGTATTATACGAGCCTGAAGATGCAATGCAAGCTCGACGAGCATCTGCAGGAGGTTCAGGAGAGAGCCGAACAGATGGAAGAAATGCTGATGAAGAAGTTATCGGCACAGGAGGGCTTGACGGAGCAGATGAAAGCTTCGGATATGATGATATGGGTACAGAGGATGAACAACCTGAAGCAGAGAGTTCAGGAGATAGTTATGAACGAAGTGATTTATCAGAGGTAAGCGAAGAATTACCGCCGTTTACGGATGAAGATAAAATTCTGTATATGCTTCAAAATCCTAATGACGATTTGGCGCACCGAAAGGAATTTTTGGTACAGCGTTGGAGCGAATTAAGGAATACTGATGAAAAAGGAAGATATATCTCAACCGTTTAC
>CAJOJV010000008.1 GCA_905234995.1 uncultured Eubacterium sp.
TTTTGATAAGGAGAATATTTATATGAAAAAGAAAACGGAAAATCTTATGAAGGGCCTCGGCGCGGCAATGGCAGTCGGCTCCGTGGTCGCAGGCGCGGCGGCAACTATGGGCAGCAAAAGCGCAAAAACGAAAAAAACGATGAAAAAAGCCGTTGATAAGGTTTCGGATTTCGTTGACACCGTTTCCGATATGATGTAAAAAGGGAGGGCGTGGAAGCCCTCCCCTACATTTTATTTAAGCTTGTTAGTAGGGGACGGTCTCCGTGCCGTCCCGCCGTTTAATCAATATAATATTCAACAGGCTCATCAATTTTTTTGATTTCCTGCCCGTCGATATTATCAAGATATGAAGCAAATTCAAAATCAAACGCCGTGCCCGAGGGGAAAATATCCAGCATCGGTGCAAGCACGAAGCGGCGCTCCCTTGCGCGCGGGTGCGGCACGGTTAAATTGCGGGTGTCAATGCGCTGATTTTCCGCAAGGATAACGTCTATATCCAGAATTCGCGGGCCGTTTGCAAAGCCCCTCTTTCTGCCGAAGCCTGCCTCAATACCCAGGCAGATGCCAAGCATTTCGTGCGGCTCAAACCTGCTTTCAACAAGCAGCACGCAATTATAAAAATTTTGCTGGCGGGCGTAACCTACGGGCTCCGTTTCATAAATTGCGGAGCGCTTGAGCACGTCCGTATAGGGCAAAAGATTAATTGCATTTATTGCTTTTTCAATATTCTCGGCACGCTCTCCGATATTGGTGCCGAGGCAAAGTACATATTTCATAAAAACTCCGTTTTTATAGCTAAATTGCTTTGCAGCTAAATTAATGCTTCGCATTAGCTGTTAGTTTCTTTCTCTGATAATATTTACCGCCATATAATCAAAATCTGCGCTGACGGGGGCATCGGGCTTTTTAAGCGTTATATCAACTTTTTGCACCGCATCATATTCATCAAGAATTGCATTTGCAACCACTGCGGCGCATTTTTCAAGCAAATCATATTTCCGTGCCGTGAAAACGCGGCGCACGGTTTTAACCACCTTGGCGTAAGAAACCGTATCCTCAACGCTATCGCTTTCGCAGGCACGCTGCAGATTTGCATAAAGCTCAATATCAAAAATAAAATTCTGCCCCTGCTCCTTTTCCTCCGGGTTCACCCCGTGATAAGCAAAGAGCTTTAAGCCTTTTATAATTATTTTATCCATATAAACACTCCGTGTTTAGCTAAATTCGCCTGACGGCGAGCTAAATTTAACCTTGCGGTTAAGCGAAATTTGCCTGCGGCGAGCTAATAGCTTTTAGCTCTTAGCTGCGAAGCAATTTAGCTGTGCGAAGCACAATTTAGCTTTTTAATGGCGTCAGCCATTCTTATACCCTGAATTTCGTTTTCCACATCGTGCAGGCGGATTATATCCGCACCGCCGAGGATTGCCGCCGTATCCGCCGCTATATTGCCGTAAATCCGCTTTTTCGCATCGGGCTGGCGGCTGTATTCGCCGATAACCCTTTTCCTGCTTGTGCCGAGCAGAAGCGGCACGCCCTCAATTTTATAATCCGCAATATTTGCAATCAGGCTTAAATCCTGCTGCCGCGTTTTGCCGAAGCCGATGCCCATATCAAGGCAAATCTGCTCCTTCGGCACGCCGAGCGCCTCCGCTTCAAGAATTGCGGAGCTGAAAAATTTGCCCGTTTCCTTGAAATCACCCGCACCGTTATACATCAAAATCCAGCCGCTGCGGCTGTTTTTGACGATTTTTGCCGTTTCAGGGTTAACTCTTCCCGAAACGTCGTTAATAATATCTGCGCCCGCTTCAAGCGATTTTTGAGCCACTTCGGGATAATACGTATCAACCGAAACGGGAATTTGCGAACGTTTGCGAAATTCCGCAAGCACGGGAGCAAGGCGAGCCCATTCCTCCTCGGCGGAAATTTCCGCATATCCCGGGCGGGTTGACTGCGCGCCGAAATCAATTATATCGGCGCCCTGCGCTTCAAGCAGCAGCGCGTGCTCAACCGCGGCGGCGGGGTCAAAAAAGCTGCCGCCGTCCGAAAAGGAATCGGGCGTAACGTTAACTATGCCCATTATCAGCGTGCGGTTGCCGTATTCGATTTTTTTATCTGCACATTTCCAATACATAAAAACTCCGTTTTTAGCTAAATTGTGCTCCGCACAGCTAAATTCACTTTGTGAGCTAAATTGCTTCGCAGCTAAGAGTTAATAGCTTTTAGCTTGCCGCAGGCAAACTTTGCTTAACCGCAAGGTTAATTTTCGCTCGCCGTCAGGCGAATTTAGCTATTTATCTAACAGCGCCAGCGCTTCCGCTCTCGTTCTTGCGTCCGATTTCATTATTCCGCGAAGCGCCGAGGTCTGGGTTTTGCTGCCCGAAGCCCTTGCGCCGCGAATAGTCATACACGAATGCTCCGCCTCAAGAATAACAGCAACGCCCTGCGGCTTCATATTTTCCTCAAGGAAATCCGCAATATCGTGGGTGAGGCGCTCCTGCACCTGCGGGCGCTTTGCAAAATTATCAACAATACGCGCAAGCTTTGAAAGCCCGATAATTCGGTTATCGCTCGGAATATAAGCTATATGAGCCTTGCCGACGAACGGCAGAAGATGATGCTCGCACATTGAGGCAAACGGAATATCGCGCACGATAACCATTTCATCGTTTGATTTTTCATCAAAGAATTTGAGGTGCTGCTTCGGGTCCTCGTGAAGCCCCGCAAAAATTTCCTCATACATATTTGCAACGCGGCGCGGAGTTTCAATGAGCCCCGACCTTTCAGGATCCTCACCGACTGCGATTAATATTTCGCGCACGGCGTTTTCAATTCTTTCCTTATCCATAGCGTACCTCTTGTAAAAGCCATTCACCTCTTCCACCGCAAGCGGTCCCCCTTCCCCTCAAGGGGAAGGCTAAGAGGTTTAATGATTAATAGGTTTCAATTATTTTATAATTGCCTGATTTTAAAGTGCTGATTAAATCCTTGTTATTTTTTATCGGAGTTTCCGTTATTATGCCGCCCCTTGCAAGCTGAGCGGGCGTGTGAAAATCAGAGCCCGAGGAAACGAGCTTGCCCGTTTTTATTGCCCAGAGCGCCGCCTTGGCGTTCGTTTTTTTATCGCATTTGCCGTTATAAATCTCTATGCCGTCTATATATTTGGGATTACATCTTAATATGTACGGCCTGAACGGGTGCGCCTGAAAAACGAGATAGCCCTGAGCGTGCATCAGCTGATAAACCTGCTTTTCCCACAGCTTCATCAGATTGCCCTGGCGGCGCAGCCATTCGGGGTCAACGCCGTAAATCAGATAATCCGCGCCAGTGGCATAATGCCGCAGCTCCATTCCGAACATAACGGAGAAATCCTCCGTTTCATATTTCTTCATTTCCTCATAGGAGGAGATGTAAAAATCAATAAAGCCTCTGCGGTTTATAATAGCTGTTCAGCTGAAAGGTTAAGGGGCTGTAATGCTCAGTAACGACGATGCCGGAATAGCCCTTTTCCCTGTACATTTTAACAATTTCTTTAGGCTCCACCCTGCCGCACTGGGAAACCATTTTCGTGTGGCAGTGAAGCTCATATTTATAACTCATTATTACGCCTTCTTATTTGGTAAAATATCCCTGAATTTCCTTAACGGAGCTTGGATTAATTTCATTGCCCTCATATATCGGAACGACGGAATAGATATTAACGCCCGTCGTTTCACTTGAAAGCACGCGCAAGCCGTTATTTGCCTGCGTGAAATCCTTAACGGTTATATCCGTTTGCGAGCATTCGATGAATTTGCTGAAAAGCGCCTCCTGCCTTGCATAATTATCATCATTCAGCTGCTGGGAAAGCTGCGCAAGAAGCATATCGTTAACCGCGGAATAATTCTGCTCCTGCTCAATATAATAGCGCATCAGCTTTTCAGCCGCCTCGCCGTCAAAGCTCTGCTCGCCCGCCTTGATTTTGATGTTATAGCCGTAGCGCGAAGTGTCCTTATACTTAACGTCGCTGAGCACTGTATAATTAATCTTGCCCATTGCGTTGAACATATCCTTATAACCGCTCAGATTTTCATCAATATAATAATCAATATCAATTCCGAAAAGCGAATTTAGGCTTTTAACGATTGCGCCCGCGCCGCCCGTTTCATAGACTGACTGCAGAGTGCCCTGCTCCGTTTTCGTGCCTGCGGAAAGAGTTGAGGCTTTATATGAAAGCGTATCCAGATCCACCTGATAAAGCGTGCAGAAATAAAGCTCGCCCGTGTTTTCATTGCTCAGCGCAAAAAGAAAATTAGTTTTGCCCGAAACCTCGGGAAGCTGCAGAGTGTTATCCTCAAGCGCAATTTCAACGTTTTCGGGTGTGAAAAATTTTTTAATTGAAAAATCATATTTTATCCCGAGCAAGCCGACGAAAATCACGGTGAAGGCAATGACGAAGCAAAGCCCTGCAAATAGCCAGCGCTTTTCCTTATCATCCTTAACCTCGGCGGAGGGGATATAAATATCGCCCCTGTGTTTGAATATACGCATATTTTTCTCCAACATATTTATACAAATCCCGATTTATCTAATTCAATTAACCCCATTATATATTATATTTGCGCATAAAACAAGGATTAAATAACCGTATTTTAATTACTTATAGATATATTATATTATATAAATATAAATATTTAATAAAAGTATTGATAATCTTATAGTAATATGCTATACTAAGCCGTGTATATTTTTCAACAATAAACGTAATTAATGTTTAAATTTCAGGAGTTATTAATGAATAATTTTAACACTTATGATGATATCTGGCAGGCAGTGCTTGAATACTGCCGCCCGAGAGTAAGCGAAACAAGTATGACTCTGTGGCTGAGCAATCTTCAGTTCACCGATATTGAAAATAATATCGTTACCGTTATGTGCGAAAGCCCCGTTAAAAAGAAAATCGTGAAGGAGCAGTTTTCCTCACTTTTAACCGAGGCCTTTGAAAACGTGCTCGGCTTTAAGTGCGACGTTAATATTGACAGCGAGAAATTTTTCTTTGACGAGAATGATACGATTGAGGGAAATATGGAGCGCGCAAAGGAAATTGCCTCAAAGGTTATGGAGCTCACCAGCATTGACGACACTTATCCCTTCACCTTTGAAACCTTTATTGAGGGTCCGTCAAACAAATTTGCTTACAGAGCTGCAAAGGCGGTTGCGGCAGACCCGGGCGGCCATATCAATCAAAACCATTCCTACGGCAATTATAACCCGCTTTTCATTTACGGTAAATCAGGGCTCGGCAAAACGCACATTCTGAACGCTATCTGCCACGAGATTAAAAAGAATTTTCCGGAAATGAAAATAATGTACGTTCGCGCGGAGGATTTCACAAACGAATTCATTAACGCGCTCGGCAGAAAAACGGTTGACGCCTTTCACGAAAAATACAGAAACGTTGATATTTTGCTTATGGACGATGTTCAGTTCATCGGCGGCAAGGTGCAGACGGAAGAGGAATTTTTCCATACCTTTAATTCCCTCGTTGAAAGAGGAAAACAGATTGTTTTAACTTCCGACCGACCGCCGAAGGAAATTCAGAGTCTTACGGAGCGCCTTTGCTCACGCTTTGAAAACGGGCTTCTGGCTGACATTCAGCCGCCCGAATATGAAACACGCTGCGCAATTATAAAGAATAAAGCAGCCCTGCTCAATTTTGAAATCAGCGATGAAATCGTTGATTATATTGCAACGAGAATTAAAACTAATATTCGTCAGCTTGAGGGCACAACGAAAAGAATGCACGCGGTTGTTAATATCAAAGAGGTTAAGCCGACGATTGCAATTGCGCAGGAAATTATTGACGACGTTCGCCATGACGAAATTCCCCCGATTCCGGACACTATTCAAAAGGTGCTTGAGGAGGTTTCAAGAACGGAGGCGGTTTCAATTGAGGATATTAAATCCACAAAGCAGAAGGCGCCGATTTCCCACGCAAGAAAAATGTGTATGTACATAATCAGAGAGGTTACGGATTTAACGCTTGAGGCAATCGGAAACGAATTTGGCAAGAATTATTCAACCGTTATTTACAGCATTAACGAGATTGAAAAGAAAATGAAAACCGATTCAAAGCTGAACCGTAAAATCAGCGATATCGTCAGCAATATAAAGAGTGAAAATAACCTTTAAAAAAGGGCAGATTTTCAACAAATTAATATACATTAACAAAATTATTTTCAACACGATTGTTTAAAAAATTTTTTATCAACAATCAAAACAATTTATCAACAAATTTTTAACTGCAAGAAAAGGCTTTTAAAATCACTTATAATCAGCGATTTAGGAGTTTTAAACATTTTGACAGCCTATATTACTAAGACTAAAAGAGAATAATACATATTAAAAAAATCGGAGGAGAATTATGAAATTCACTTGCTCAACAAAAAAGTTAAATGAAGCGTGTAATAACGTAATGCGCGCAGTCAGCACGAAAGGAACTATTCCGACTATTGAAGGAATTCTGATTGAGTGCGGCTCTGATACCTTAAGCTTAACGGGCTATGATTTTGAATTTGGAATTAACACGATTGTTCAGGCAACCGTTGTTGAGCCGGGCGGAATTATCATTAATGCAAGAATTCTTTGCGATATTATGAGAAAGGCTGCAACGGAAACGGTTTCCTTTGAGGTTGACGGAACCTCCGTAACTATCACCTCGGGCGCTGCTCAGTATAATATTACGGGAATTAATTCAGAGGAATATCCCGAGCTGCCAAGCGTTTCCGGAGGTTATCCCCTTTTCATTAATCAGAAAATGCTGCAGGGAATGGTTGAGCAAACGCTTTTTGCAGTTGCCGAAAGCGAAAGCAGCAAGCCCGTTCATAAAGGCTTGAAGTTTGAAATGACCTTAAATCAGCTTCGTCTTATCGGAGTTGACGGCTATCGCCTTGCAATCAGAACGGAAACAATTAAATATGACGGCGAGGATATTACCTTTATCGTGCCGAAAAAAACCGTAAGAGAGCTTATGAAAATCTGCGGCAGTGATGATGAAAAGGATATTTCAATCAGCGTCGGAAAAAGGCACATTATTTTTGAGGTTGATAATTACAGTATTATCAGCCGCCTGCTTGAGGGTGATTTTCTTGATTACCATGCAGCAGTGCCAAAAACAGCTTCAACAACGGTTCTTATTAATACAAACGACGCAATCAACTGCATTGAAAGAACGATTCCCGTTATTGAAAATAATGCAAAGAATCCTATTCGCTGCGTATTTGATAACGATGAAATGAGAATTTCAACGGTTTCCTCTCTCGGCAGAGTTGTGGATTATACGCACGCAAATATCAGCGGCTCAAGAGTTGAAATAGGCTTTAATTCATCATATCTGCTTGATGCGCTTAAGGCTGCGGACACGGATCAGGTTAAAATTGAGCTCAGCGGACCCGTCAGCCCCGTTAAGGTGCTTCCGCTTAACGACGAAAGCTTCCTTTTCCTCGTTCTGCCGATGAGACTTAAAAATGTTGAGTAATAAAGAACTTTATTATTAGAATGTAGGGGGTGCCGACCTCGGCGCCCCGCAAAGAATACAATGAATATCAAAGTTAAAATTGCACAAAGAAAAGAAGAAACAATTAAAATAAGCACGCCCTTTATTAAGCTGGACAGCCTTTTAAAATTTGCCGGCGCGGTTGAAACCGGAGCAATGGCGAAGGAGCTTATTCTTGACGGCAAGGTTAAGGTTAACGGCGAGGTTTGCACCGCAAGGGGCAAAAAAATCAAGGACGGCGATACCGTTTCTTTCTTTGAATATGATTATAAAATAATTAATGAAAATTAACCGCATTGAAATTGAAAATTTCAGAAACATTGAAAGCCTTAATTTAACCTTTGACGACGTTAATATCATCTGGGGTGAAAATGCGCAGGGCAAAACTAATCTGCTTGAGGCGATTTATCTTTTCACGGGCTCAAAATCCTTTCGCGGCGCAAGAGATAAGGATTTAATTAAATTCAATTCCGATTTTGCCCGCATAAAAATTGATTTTGAAAGCAGCGAAAGAAGCCAGAATGCAGAGCTTGTTATAAAAGAAAGGCGTGCGGCAAGGCTTAACGGGGTTAAAAAGAAATCCCCCGCCGAGCTTGGCAACGAAATCAAAGCCGTTATCTTTTCGCCCGTGCATCTTTCAATGATTAAGGACGGACCTGCCGAGCGCAGAAAATTTGTTGACGGCGCACTGTGCCAGATTAAGGCAAATTATTATTCCGTTTTAAAAAAATACAACAGAAATCTTGAGCAGCGCAATGCTGTGCTTAAGGATATTGCAGCCCACGATGAGCTTAAAAGTATGCTCTACGTGTGGGACGCCTCGCTTGCCGCAGAGGGCGCAAAAATAATTTATCAGCGCCTGAAATATATTGAGGCAATTTTGCCCTATGCAAAGGAAATTTTCAGCGGGCTTTCCGGCGGCAAGGAAGAAATTGATATCAGGCTTATCGGCGAATTTGAATACGAGGGCTTAACTCAGAGCGAGATTGAAAGCAAATTGAAAGCCGCCCTTTCCGAAAAGCAGCATATTGATATCATTAATAAAATCACAAAAACGGGCCCGCACAGGGATGATATTGAAATTCTGATTAACGGCAAATCCGCAAGGCTTTTCGGCAGCCAGGGGCAGCAGAGAAGCTGTGTGCTTGCGCTGAAACTGGCAGAGGCAAGCCTGCTTAAAAATATGACGGAGGAAGAGCCGATTGCCCTGCTTGACGACGTTATGAGCGAGCTTGATGAAGGCAGGCAGGATTATATTTTAAACCATATTAAGGATTGGCAGGTTTTCATCACCTGCTGCGATGCAAACACAATTCTGCGCCTGAAAGAGGGCAAAACAATTAATATTAAAGAAGGCACGGCAGTTAATTAAAATAAACGGGATGCCGAGGTCGTCATCCCCTACACACTACCTTTCGGCGTGATTGTAGGGGCGGTCAACCCTGACCACCCGAACTATATGCACTATGTATTTACATCTAGGCGAGAATATCACAATAACAACCGATAAAATTATTGGCATATTTGATATAGACACTTCAACGGTTAATAAGGCGACGAGGGATTATCTTTCCCTTGCCGAGAAAAATAAGAAAATCATTTACGTAAGCTATGAGCTTCCGAAAAGCTTTATTGTGACGGCGGATAAAATTTACATCAGCCCGATTAATACGAGCACGCTTTTGAAGAGAGCAAAATAAGATTGGAGATTGTATATGAGCGAAGAAAAAAAGACTATTCTTGAGGAAGAGGACATCAACACAGTCGTTACCGAGGAATATTCCGCAAAGGATATTCAGGTACTTGAGGGTCTTGAAGCCGTAAGAAAGCGCCCAGGTATGTATATCGGCTCAACAGGTCCGCGCGGACTTCACCATCTTGTTTATGAAATCGTTGATAATTCAATCGACGAGGCATTGGCGGGCGTCTGCACCCACATTGAATGTGAAATCCTGCCGGATAACATTATCGCAGTACGCGATAACGGGCGCGGTATTCCCACGGGCATTAACGAAAAGACGGGGCTTCCCGCTGTTACCGTAGTTTTAACCGTGCTTCACGCAGGCGGTAAATTCGGCGGCAGCGGCTACAAGGTTTCGGGCGGTCTGCACGGCGTTGGTTCATCCGTTGTTAACGCGCTTTCCGAATGGCTTGAGGTTGAGGTTACTCAAAACGGGCACGTTTATTCTCAGCGCTTTGAGCGCGGCATTCCCGTTAACGAGCTTCACGTTATAGGCGATGCCGAGGGGCACGGAACATATATCCGCTTTAAGCCCGACGGCGAGATTTTTACCGAAACGACGGTTTACGATTACGAAGTGCTTGAGCGCAGACTGCGCGAGCAGGCTTTCCTGAACGCAGGGCTTTCAATCACCTTAACCGATAAGAGAGAAGCTGACCCCGAGCTGCAAAGAAGCGAGGAATACTGCTACGAGGGCGGTATCAAATCCTTCGTTGAATACATAAACACAAGCCGCGGACTTAACCCCGTGCACGATGAGGTTATCCACATCAGCACCACGAAGGGCGACCGCTCCGCAGAGGTTGCGCTGAGCTACACGGATTCATATAACGAAATCCTGCTTTCCTTTGCAAACAATATTAATACTATTGACGGCGGTACCCACGAAACGGGCTTCAAAACCGCAATCACCCGCGTGTTTAACGATTACGGCAAAAAATTCGGCATACTCAAGGACAGCGATAAAAAGCTGAGCGGCGAGGACGTGCGCGAGGGTATCACGGCGGTTATCAGCGTTAAACTGACCGAGGCTCAGTTTGAGGGTCAGACCAAAGGCAAGCTCGGAAACACGGATATTACGGGCTTGGTTTCCTCAATGGTTTATGAAAAGCTGATGACCTATTTTGAGGAAAACCCGCAGGCTGCAAAAACCATTCTCAACAAAGCGCTTGACGCTTCACGCGCAAGAGAGGCTGCAAGAAAAGCGAGGGACAGTGCAAGGCGCAAGAGCCCGCTTGAAAGCAACAGCCTCCCGGGCAAGCTTGCAGACTGCACGAGTAACGACCCCTCAAAATGCGAAATTTACATCGTTGAGGGTGACTCCGCAGGCGGCTCCGCAAAGGACGGCAGAGACAGAAAGCATATGGCAATCCTGCCGCTTTGGGGTAAAATGCTGAACGTTGAAAAGGCAAGGCTTGATAAGGTTTATTCAAACGAAAAGCTGCTGCCAATCGTTATGGCGCTCGGCACCGGAATCGGCGACGAGTTTGATATTAACAAGCTTCGCTATCACAAAATCATAATTATGGCGGATGCCGACGTTGACGGCGCGCATATCAGAACGCTGCTTTTGACCTTCTTCTTCCGCTATATGCCTCAGATTATTGAGGACGGCTACGTTTATCTGGCGCAGCCCCCGCTCTTCAAGGTCAGCAAGGGCAAGCGCAGCGCTTACGCCTTCAGCGACGAGGAGAGGGACGCAAAGATTGAGGAATTCGGCGGCGACTGCGATATTCAGCGCTACAAGGGTCTTGGTGAAATGGACCCGCAGCAGCTTTGGGAAACCACAATGGACCCCGAATTCAGAACTATGTTGCGCGTAACCATTGACGATGCACAGCGCGCAAGCGAAAACTTCTCAATTCTTATGGGCGACAACGTTGAGCCGAGAAGAGAATTTATTGAGAAAAACGCAAAATTTGTACAAAATCTTGATGTATAAACAGCGCACCTTGTAAAAGGTTAGGAGAATTTATATGGAAGAAATACGCTACGACAATCAAAGAATCGTGGATGTTGAAATCAGCAGCGAAATAAGAAAGGCGTTTTTAGATTATTCTATGAGCGTTATCGTAAGCCGTGCCCTGCCCGACGTAAGGGACGGCTTAAAGCCCGTTCACAGAAGAATTCTTTACGCTATGTATGATAATAACCTTTATCCCGACAGACCTTACAGAAAATGTGCAACCACCGTCGGCGAAGTGCTGGGTCATTACCACCCGCACGGCGACGCTTCGGTTTACGACGCTATGGTGCGCCTTGCGCAGACCTTCTCAATGCGCCACATTCTTGTTGACGGCCACGGCAACTTCGGCTCAATAGACGGCGACCCGCCTGCAGCTTACCGTTACACCGAAAGCAGAATGAGCAAAATCTCAATGAAGATGCTTGAGGATATCAAAAAGGATACGGTTGACTGGCTGCCGAATTTTGACGACACCACCAAGGAGCCCGAGGTTCTGCCCGCCCGCTTCCCCAACCTGCTGGTTAACGGCAGCAGCGGTATTGCAGTTGGTATGGCAACAAACATTCCGCCCCATAATATGAACGAGGTTATTGAGGGAATGTGCTGCCTGATTGATAATCCTGATGCAACGCTTGAGGATTTGATGGAGCACATCAAGGGGCCGGACTTCCCCACCGCGGGAATTATTATGGGCACCAAGGGCATCAAAGAGGCTTATGCAACCGGCAGAGGCAAAATTTACGTTCGCGCACGTGCCGAAATTATTGAGGCTAAGGGCGACAGATATAAAATCGTCGTAACCGAAATCCCATACGGCGTTAACAAGGCAAGGCTTATCACAAGAATTGCAGACCTCGTTAAGGAAAAGCGCCTTGAGGGCGTTGCCGACGTGCAGGATTATTCGGACCGCAAGGGTATGCACATTGAGGTTGTCTGCAAGCGCGACGCCAACGCGCAGGTTGTGCTCAACAATCTTTATAAAATGACGGATATGCAGGTTACCTTCGGCGCAATTCTGCTTGCGCTTGACGACGGCGTGCCGAAGGTGCTTACTCTTAAGCAAATCCTGCAGAAATACATAGCCTTCCAGAAGGATATCGTTCGCCGCAGAACTGAATTTGACCTCAAAAAGGCGCAGGAAAGAGCGCATATTTTAGAGGGTCTTGCAAGGGCGATTGATATCGTTGACGAGGTTATCGCAACCATCCGCGCAACCAAGGGCGGGCAGGCTGAGGCAAAGCTTGCCCTTATGGAAAAATTCGGCTTTGACGACCCGCAGGCGTCCGCAATCGTTGCCTTCAGGCTCGGTCAGCTGGCAGGGCTTGAGATTGAAAAGATTATGAATGAGCTGGACGATCTGCACGCAAGAATTGCAGATTTCAAGGATATTCTTGCGCACGACGGCAGAATTGCAGAGCTCGTTAAAGAGGAAAGCCGCGCAATCGGCGCAAAATTCGGCGACGAGAGAAGAACCGAAATCAGCGCCGTTATCGGCAGCGTTGAGGATGAGGATTTAATCCCCGTTGAGGAAAGCATTTTAACCCTTACAAATATGGGCTATATGAAGAGAATGACGGTTGACACCTACCGCGCTCAGAACAGAGGCGGCAGGGGCATTATGGGAATGAGCCGCCGCGAGGAGGATGTTGCCAAAACGATGTTCAGCTGCTCTTCTCACGACGTGATCTTCCTCTTCACCAACACGGGCAAGGTGTTCCGCAAAAAGGCATATGAAATCCCCGCTTCATCAAGAACCGGCAAGGGTATGAACGTTGTTAACCTTTTGCCGCTTGAAAAGGGCGAAACCGTTTCCGCAATGGTTAAGATTCCCGAGGAGGAGGAGAGGCGCTACCTGTGCATGGTTACAAAGCAGGGCGTTATCAAGAGAACCGATATTGACGCTTATCAGCACATCCGCCAGAACGGAATTATTGCAATTAATCTTGACGAGGGCGACGAGCTTGCCTACGTTGAGGTAACGGACGGCAGCCGCGAGCTTATAGTGGCAACGCACGACGGTATGAGCATCTGCTTTAAGGAGAGCGACGCAAGGCTCATCGGCAGAACCGCAAGGGGCGTGCGCGCAATCACGCTTTCCGAGGGCGATTTCGTGGTAGGCTTTGCTGCCAAGCTTGAGGGGCAGACGCTTCTCACCGTTTCCGAAACGGGCTTCGGCAGAAAGAGCAGCTTTGACGATTTCCGCGTTCAGAACAGAGGCGGCAAGGGCTTAATCAACTACAAGACCGAGAAATACGGCAAGGTTGCAATGATTGCACCCGTTGCCGAGGATAACGACGTTATTATGATTACGAGCGACGGTATCGTTATCAGAACGCATATTGACCAGATTTCCACCTTCCAGCGACCGAGCAAGGGCGTTAAGGTTATGAGGGTTAACGACGGCGAAAAGATTGCAACAATCTCAATCGTTGACCGCTTTGAGGAAACGGACGACGGCGAGGGTGAAGAGCCCGAAACGCCTGAGGAGAATGAAGAATAACGACAAAAAGGGACGCCGCCGCGTCCCTTTTTTAATGATATCGTGCTGCGCACGATGAAAACACCTCGTGATGATATCCGCAAGCGGATGAAATATGCCTGCGGCATATTGCGGGCGGCACATCCGCACCTGATTATATTAAATATCTGTGACATTAATACGAATAATGTTGAAAAGAATTATATTTTACGATATAATATTATATCGTAAAACACCGCAAAGGAGATGAAACGGTGAGCAAGCCTTATGATGTTGATGACATTTTGCAGGAAGTGAAAAAGCGCAGAGAGGAAAACGAAGCGCAGCTTAAATCGCAGAGCGAGCCTGCAGAGGAGAAAGGCACGGATGAAAACAGCGCCCCCGAAGCCGAAGCGGCTGAGCCAAGCGCTGAGGATATTATTGAAGAAACGGCACGGGATTTTGACCCGCAGGAGCAGACCGAGGCTGCCGAAGCAGCTGATGCGCCCGACGAATACGAGGACATCAGCAGCAACGACGCAAAGCCCGCAGAGGAAAAGGCTCAGCCTCCGCAGGAATATGAGGATATCAGCAGCGGCGCGGAGAAAACCGAGGAAATCGGCGAGCCTGAAACGGAGCCGATTGACGAGCCTTCGCCCGACGGCGGCGAGGCAGAGGAGACAACTGACCTTTTTGAGCTTTCCGTTAAGGCGGAGGCTCCCGAATATGAGGAGCTTTCCTTTGCCCCCGTTAAGGTTGAGAGCAAAAAGCAGCAGAGCAAAACCTCAAAAATTCTGAAAAAAATTATTTTCACCCTGCTTGTTTTAATTCTGGCGGCGCTTGTTGGCGCATACTTTTATATAGACCACGCGCTAAATAATGTTTCAGATAATCAGAACAGCACTTCCCTTGAGGAATGGACGGGAATGGACGAGCTGCACGAAAGCTTTAACCCGATTTATGAGGACGAAAAAACAGACGTTGCCTCATACAAGGATATGGTTAAAAAGTGGTATTATAACGGCACGCCCGCTTCCTCAACCCACGTGCTAAACGTGCTGCTTATCGGCGAGGACACGCGCGATGATGAAATTGCAGACGATGAAACGAGGGCGGATTCCGCTATAATCGTCAGCGTGAATATCGACACGCAGGAGATTACGCTGACCTCAATCCTGCGCGATTCCTATTGCTATTACGAGGTTACGGAGGGTGACGAGAGCAGCGGCAAATTTGACAAGATTAACGCCGCAATGAGCGACGGCGGTATTGATTGCTACATCCGCGCGGTTGAGCACCTTTTCAAGATTAATATTGATAACTACGTTATCGTTAATTTCTCAAGCTTTGAGCGGATTATTGACAGCCTCGGCGGCGTTGACGTTGAGATGACCACGAAGGAAATCAAGGAAATCAACAATAACCCCGACCGCTACGGCGACGTTTATATTGAAGGCGAGGCGGGCGTGCTGCACCTTAACGGCGAGCAGGCGCTTGCATATTGCAGAATCAGAAAAATTGATTCGGACGTTGTTCGCGGCGACAGGCAGAAAACCGTTCTGCTGCAGCTTTTTGAAAAGGCGAAAACCGCTTCAACGCTGAAGTCCGTTGAGGTCGTTAACGACCTTCTGCCCTACGTTAAGACGGGCTACGGCAAATCGGAAATCATCGGAATCGTTAAATACGCGCTCAAAAACGATTGGCTGACATATTCAACCCAAACCCACACCCTGCCGCAAAATGAAACCGCGGAGGACGGCACCGTTATCACCACCTGCAAGGGCGGCACGTATTTCGGAGCTTGGGTCTGGAAGGTGGATTACCCTCTTGCGGCGCAGGTGCTGCAGCAGAAAATCTACGGCAAAACGAGCATCACCCTTGCCGAAAAGCGCCCTGCCTTTGCAGAGCTGAGCGAAGCTAATAAATTTGCATAAATAAATTTGAAGGGAATGAGTTAAATGCCGGGAATTGTTACGGTTTCGGGCTTCGTTATCAGGATTTTAATTGCAGTGGCGCTGGGCGTGTTTATGGGGCTTGAGCGCCAGCTCACCAACCACGTGACGGGAATTCTGACAAACGTTATCGTTTGCGTGGGCAGCTTTGCCTTCACTGCGTTTTCCTATCTCGCCTTCACTGACGGCGTTGATTTAACCCGTGTTGCGGCAGGAATAGTTTCGGGCATAGGCTTTCTCGGCGCGGGCGTTATTCTCAGCGACGGCACCAAGGTTAAGGGGCTTACAACTGCGGCTTCAATCTGGGCTTCCTCGGCAGTGGGCATTCTTTGCTGCCTTGATAAAATCTGGTATGCCGTTATCGTTGCGGCAACGATTGTTATCAGCCATCTGATTTTGCATCCGATTTCCGAATTCATTAATCAAACCCAGCGCTACAACAAGGAAAAGCTGAGAAATCAAGAGGCGTTTTATAAAATTTCAATCGTGTGCACGGAGGATAATGCAGACGAAATCAAAACCCACATCATGCAGTATATCAGGGATTTGGATAACATCCTGCTGCGTAAGCTTGATATGGTCGGCACGGACAACGGCAACGAGAGAATTACCGCAGAGGTTTCCACAAAGAAGAAGGATAATGAGCTGATCGAGCGAATTATCACCCATATAGGAAAGCACGAAAATATTATTTCCACAGGATGGAAGAACATATAGAGGCTCGCGAAAACGGGCATAAGCACGCCGAATAATTATTTTGTTATACATTTGAATTATAAGGGACGGTCTTTGTGCCGTCCCGCTTTTTATTCCTATAATTATATAGAAACGCCTTGGGAGCATCGAATTCCCAAGGCGTTTGGCGTTTTTCGTCTTTTGCTCGGGGGCAGTACCTTTGTACAGCTCCCACTCGCAAAAAACGAAATTCTGCTACGTTTTCGTAGCCTCTTACATATATTATTATTCTACATTAAATTCCGAAACATTCGTGATTTCTGCGCCGCCGTCTAAACGCGAATATACGGTTACGAGCTGATACGGAATTTCATCATCTGCAACATTCGGGTTTTCACAAAGCACAAGATAATTGAAGCCCGCAACCACCTGAGTTTGCAGATATGCAATTGGAGTAAAAGGATTAACATCAAGCGGCAGGCACGCCTTTTCAAGCGCCGCCCTTACCTCATCCGTAACCACGGGAGAAGCGGTTTCGCCCCAGCCGCCCGAAACAGGCTTATCATAGGACGGAACGGAAACGGTGCTGCCGGCAATATTTGAAACCTTTGCATTGCCCTGCAAATCCTCATAAATATAAAGGAGCGCATATCTTGATACGGCGTTTTTCTCCTTAGGCGTTTCCTTGCACAAAACGCAGTGGTTTGTGCCTGCAACGACCTGGCTCGCAAGATAAGCCACGGGTGTGTACTTAGCGTCCTTTACGCCCCTGACCGCCTTATCAAATACCTTTTGAAAATCCTTTGTGATTTCCACAGACTCGGCGCGCTGCCAGCCGCCGACAATTGCGGGCTCGTCGTAATTCGTTACGGGCTCGCCCTGATTTTTATTTCTGCCGCAGGCGGCAAAGCCCGCGCAAACCGCGGCAACAAGCGCAATACACAATATAATAATTATTGCATTTTTCATAATAATCACCTTATAGTTCAAGTGTCACAAAAACGCCAAAGAGTTGCAAAAAATTTATTAATTTTCAGATTTAATTTCCTCAAGCGATTGAGGGGCTAAATCCACAACCTCTAATTTATTTGCCTGCGACCAGAGCGAGGGGGTTATGCGCAGCTTATAGCCGTAGCCCGCGTCCATCTGCCAGTGCGCCATTGGAGCTTCGGGCAGGCCGTAGCAGGAAAGCAGGGTCATCAGCACGCCAGCGTGGCCGACTATGGCGCAGCTTTCAGTGCCTGTGCTCATCATACCCTCAACGATTTTCTCAAACGCATCGCAAACGCGGTGAATGAACTGCGCGTTTGATTCGCCGTGAGGCGGGGCTGCGTTGATATCGCCGCGAAGCCATTCCCTGAAATCCTCGTTATTCTCCAAATCCTTTGCGGTGCATTCCTCAAACTCGCCGAAGTCATATTCAATCAGCTCATTTATTACAATTGGGTTATTTTTCGGAAACATTATGTTTGCAGAATCAAGGCACCTTTTAAGCGGCGAGGAGAACACTG
Organism: uncultured Eubacterium sp.; assembly: GCA_905234995.1. Classification (GTDB taxonomy): domain Bacteria; phylum Bacillota; class Clostridia; order Oscillospirales; family Acutalibacteraceae; genus Eubacterium_R. The sequence goes on from CAJOJV010000008.1 coordinate 17,835, forward strand.
CTTCCACCTGCGGATAATGGTGCTTCGCCTTGATTTTTTTCAGGGCTTCTATACTATCCATAGTTAACGGATAATCCGTATGCCCAATATACTGTGCGTTGATATTGCCCTTCGTCAGCCCGTGACGGAAGAGATAAACGGTGTAGGTTTTCATATTTTGCCTCCAAAAAGAAGTGTGGATTTTTGTAATATTTTGGCTTTAATCTATAGAAACTCCGTTTAAAATTACAAATTGTTTACAAAACCCCTTTTGGCTTTACAAGCGCAATTACAAAGCGTATAATACAGATTGTATAGAAATTAGCGATTTTTAAACGTTTTATATATAAGGGGTAAGAATTATGCCAACCGCAAAAAAGGAAAAAGCAACGCGCTTTGCCGCGATATTATCACAGCTCAGAAAGGAAAGGGGCTACAGCCAGAAAAAGGCGGCTGAGGATTTGGGAATCAGCCAGGCGCTGCTGAGCCATTATGAAAAGGGAATTCGCGAATGCGGGCTCGATTTCGTTATCCGCTGCAGCGAATATTACGGCGTTACAACCGATTACCTGCTCGGAATTTCCGAAAGCAGGCACGGAATGAACGAGGAATATCTGACGAAAATTTCAAGCGAAGCCATCGACGGCTCCTCTATGGCGAGCCTTTCGCACGGAATGAAGGCGCTGATTGACACGGCGGTTGCCTCCGCCTCAAAGTCGGACAGCATTCATTACCTGCACGATTACTATATGCTCTGCCTTTACAGGGGCGCGCTGACCCTTGCGAAAGCGGGCGCGCTGCCGAGCGATATGTTTGCGCTTGATTATAATTTGGGGCACGAGCTTGCCTCCGCCGCAATCGCGCTGCTTGATTCGCGCTTTGCATTTATCGAGGATAAATCCCGCACGGGCACGCAGGAGCTTAACAGTACCGCGCTGCAGGAGCTCGTTAAGGAATCCGAAGAATATATAATGAATAATTTTATAGCTGATTAATTATGAGTGGTCAGTTGTTGGTCGCTGCGCTCCGATTGTATTATCAGTAACCGTAGGGGCGGATATTATCCGCCCGTTTTTATTTATCTAAAAACTCAAGGATTATTGCCGCGGATTTTTCTGCGGCAATTTTTTTGAACGCGGGATAATCAATTAACGCGGCTTCGTCGCCCCCGTCGCTGATTGAGCGCAGCACGGCAAAGGGCACGGAATTAATATAGCACACCTGCCCGATTGCGCCGCCCTCCATTTCGCCGCAGATTGCGCCGAAATCCCGCACGATTTCCTCCTTTAACGCCTGCGAGGCAATGAAGGTATCCCCGCTTGCAATGCAGCCGCGGTGCACGGTTGCGCCGCAGTGCTCAGCCGCAAGAGCAAGCCCGTCTGAAAGCGCGGGGTCGGCAGGGATTTTTACTCTGTCTCCAAGCGCAAGCCCCTTGATTCCGTCGATTGCAGAGGTGTCAAAATCATATTGGCAGACCTCCGTTGCAACGACGATATTTTTTATCACGACGTCACTTTTGAGCGAGCAGCCGACGCCGACATTGATTAGCGCGGAAATGCCGAAATTATCTATCATCGCCTGCGTGCACAGCGCGGCGTTAACCTTGCCGGGATTGCATTTTGCAACGCAGACCTCAGCCCCGTTGATTGTGCCGCAGACGAACTCGCAGCCCGCATAAACGCTAACGTTCGGGCTTTCGATTTCATTTTTAATCGCCTCAATTTCAACATCCATTGCGCCGATAATTCCAAGCATAATTTAACCCTCCGAAACAAGCCTCTGAATTTCTTTTGCGGCAAAATATCCGATTGCCGCGCCGAGCGTGTTTAACAATAAATCGTCAATATCCGCGTCGCCTCGCGCGGCAAGATACTGCGAAGCCTCGCAGAGAAGGCTCACCGCAAACGGCGCTCCGATATACAGCAAAAGCTCCGCTGCCCTGCCCCTGATTTTTCCTTTAAAAAACGAAAAAAGCATAAGAGACAGGGAGGAAAAAAACAGCAGATTTCCCACCATATGAACGACGACCGTCGGATATTTCAGATGCTGCAGAGCATAGCTGATTTCGCCCTGAAAGGGAATCAGATTTACCGTGCAGAGCGAAACGTCAACCCTTGTGAGATAAAATATACGGACGAACAGAAAAACGAAAACAAAAAAATATCCCGTAAAAAAGCTCTTTATGAAATAATCAAAATCAGCGGGCATTATTTTCTTTCGCGCAACTGCCGTCACCGCCGCAAGCGGCACGGCAAAAAACGCAATTTCCGCATAGGCATAATGGTTATCCATATAGTATTTGGAAAAATGAACGTAGTAATTGTTAAAAACGATTGTGAAAATCACGAACGCGGGCTGCAGAAGCAGCATTATTACCGAAAGCGGGCGGAGATTTTTTGTTTTTATGATGCAGAGCAGCGCCGTAAAAAACGGCAGCAGCAGGCTGAGTGCCAGCTTAAGCCCTATGAAGCGGTGATTTATAATAAAGAAGCCGCCGTTCAAATCCGTAAACACGAAGGCGGGCAGCACGACGGCTGCAAAAACCGCAAAATAAAGCAGTATTTTTTTTGCCCTTGTTGCCGTCAACGCACACACCCCCAAGATATAGTGCTATTATAATATATATTTTTAATAAAAACAAGATTTATTATTTTTTTGTTGACAAGCTGCCCTTATTTAATATATAATATCTAACGCTTGGCGCAGAGGAATGAAATATTTTGCCCTGCAAAATATGATATATCTTCGCCCTGCGCAGATGCGATATAATTTGCCCTGCAAATTATGATGTATTCTCGCGGTGCTCGAATGTTAACGCATTTGGGCAACGCCCAAATACGTTAATGCCTGCACTATACCGTGCAGAGAAAATAAAGAAATAAGACAAGTTTATTCTTAGAAAGGTAGTGAATTTAATGAAGAGAACATTTCAGCCGAAGAAAAGGCACGCACAGAAGGAGCATGGCTTCAGAAAAAGAATGAGCACAAGAGGCGGCAGAAAGGTGCTTGCACGCCGTCGTGCTAAGGGAAGAAAAACCCTTTCTTACTAATTTTTTAGTTTTAACTGTTAGAGGGAACGATTTGTGAAAAGCATTGCGCTTAAGGAAAACAAGGATTTCCGCCGTATGTATTACAGGGCAAAGAGCCTTGCCTCCCCCTGTTTGGTTACCTATGCGATGAAAAACCGCACGGGCGAAACCCGCGTTGGCATAACCACGGGCAAAAAAATCGGCGGCGCCGTGCAGCGAAACCGCGCAAGGCGCGTTATCAGGGCGGCATTTTCACAGCTTGAGGGCAGAATTAACGGCAGCTATGACATCGTTTTCGTTGCAAGAACGAGAACCACACAGGTTAAAATGCAGGCGGTGCTTGCCGATATGGAAAAGCAGCTTGCCGGGTTGGGTGTGATTAAATGAAAAATCCGATTAAACGGCTGTTTATCTTTTTGATTAAAACCTATCAGCTTACCTTAAGCCCCAGATTTTCACACGGCTCCTGCCGTTTTACCCCAACCTGCTCGCAATATGCGATTGAGGCGATTGAAACCCACGGTGTTTTTAAGGGCAGCGCGCTTGCCGCATGGCGAATAATGCGGTGCAATCCGTTTTCAAAGGGCGGATATGACCCCGTTCCCCCAAAGAAGAACAAAAAAGAAACATTTGAGGAATAATAATGATTAATTTGTTCGTTAATCCCATTACGGCAGCAATGTCGCAGGGCGGCGGGTTTCTTGCGCCGCTTTACTGGGTGTTCGGCAAATGCATGGAGTTTTTGCTTGCGCTTCTCGGCAATCAGTATTTTGTTGCAATTATTATTTTCACGGTTGTAACAAGGCTTATTCTGCTTCCCGTTAATGTAAGGCAGCAGAAATCGGTTGCAAAAACCGCAAGGCTTCAGCCGAAAATTCAGAAAATTCAAAAGAAATATCCCGACCCTAAGGACAGAATGAAGCTCAACGAGGAAATGCAGGAGCTTTATGCAAGAGAGGGTCACAACCCGATGCAGATGGGCTGCGGGCCGATGGTTTTCCAGATGGTTTTCCTGATGGGTATTATCGGTATTATCTATTACCCGCTTTCTTATGTTATCGGAATGTCAGACTTCACCAATTACACCTCTGACATTCAGGAGTTTATCACGGGGCTCGGATATGACGGAAGATATCTTCAGCTCAATATCCTTGCCAACTGGACGGAGCTTAAGGACTCGCTTGTTGCGCAGTTCCCGAGCCTGTTCACGGATGCAAACGTTGTTGCAATTGAGAAATACAGAGAGGGTCTTTATCTCGGCAAAATGGATATGACCGCTATTCCCACCTGGAAGGGCGGCATTATAGTGCTCGTGCCGGTTTTTGCATTTCTTACCTCAATGGTTTCAACGGTTATTTCAACGCTTATTCAGAGAAAGAACAACCCCGCGCAGGCAAAGCAGATGGGCAGCATGCTTATGATGATGCTGATGATGCCCTTCTTCTCGCTTTACATTGCCTTCAAGGTTCCTGCCGCAGTTGGCTTTTACTGGATTATTTCAAATCTGGTTGCTGTTTTCCAGCAGCTGTTTATCGCAAAGTTCTATCCTCCGCAGAAGAGCCAGGCAAGGCTTATGGTTGAAAACACCATTGAGCGCAGGGCGAGAGAGGAAAGCATTAAGAGAACTAAACAATAAGAACACAACCATTACCGGAGGAATTTATGATAAAAGAATTTACCGCAACGGGCAGAACTCTTGACGAGGCTATGACTGCGGCAAAGCTTGGGCTTCATGCTCCGTCCGACGCACTTATTCACACAGAGATTGTTGAGCAGAAAAAGAAAAAGTTTTTCGGTCTTTTCGGCAGCTCTGAGGTAACGGTTAAGGCGTCCTACGACGACGGCAGAAAGCCGAAGAAGCAAAAGCAGCAGAAGCCCGCTAAGAAGGAGAATGCTCCAAAGAAGGATGCGCAGAAGAGCGCGCCCGCTAAAAAGGAGCAGCCGGCAAAGAAGGCTGAAAAGCCCGCAGCAAAGAAGCCTGAGCCCAAGCCCGAAAAGGCTCAGAGCGAGGAAGAGGAAGTTAAAATCACCGAGGCTGACGTTGATATCAAGGCAGCGGAGGCTTATCTCGGCGAGATGATAAAGGGTCTTAAGGTTGAGGACGCTCAGATTACGGGCGCAGTCGTTGACGGCGTGCTTGAGCTCACAATCGAATGTGATGATTACGGCATCATCATCGGCCACAGAGGCGAAACGCTTGATTCGCTGCAGTATTTAACAAGCCTTCAGGTTAAGAAGGCAAGCGGCAAATACGTGAGAGTTACGCTCAACGTAGGCAACTACCGTGAAAAGAGAGCGGAAACCCTGCGTAACCTTGCCCGCAAAAATGCAAATTACGTTAACCGCACCGGCAGAAGATACACCTTTGAGCCGATGAATCCTTACGAGAGAAGGATTATTCACACCGCCGTTCAGGAAATTGAGGGCGTTGAATCAATGTCCATCGGTTACGGGCAGGACAGAAAGGTTGTTATCCAGCCTATCGGCGGAGTTAAGCAGCAGTCCCGCGGCGGCAACCGCGGCGGCAGAGGCGGCAGCTACTCTTCATCACCGAAGCCTGCGGCTAAGCCCGTTCAGAAGGATTTCACAAAATTCGGAAAAATTGAGGTTCCCGCTCCCGCAGCTGAGGCAACCGAGGAATAATTTCAAAGGGTGTTGGCAAGGTCAACACCCTTTTTAGCGAAATTTGCCTTCGGCGAGCGAAATTATTTCATAGCGAGGTTTGCCTGCGGCAAGCTAAAAGCTATTGCAAAGCAATAATTTAGCTGCAAAGCAATTTAGCTAACGAAGTGAATTTAGCTGCGCGCAGCGCAATTCAGCTTTTGGAGAATACTATGTCAACTACCATTGCCGCGCTTGCAACGGGCAATTCGCCCGGAGGCATAGGCGTTATCAGAATAAGCGGCGAGAATGCAATTGAAATTGCAAACCGCGTTTTTGAATGTGCGGACGGCTCTTCCCTGCTTGATTTGAAGGGCTACCGCGCAAAATTCGGCTGCGTTAAAAGCGGCGAAGAAAAATTTGATAATGCCGTTGCGCTCGTTTTCCGCGCGCCGAAGAGCTACACGGGTGAGGACGTGGCGGAAATCTCCGTTCACGGCGGCATATATATAATTGAAAAGGCGCTTGGCGCGGTTTTTGCCGCAGGGGCTCAGCCTGCCGAGGCGGGCGAATTCACAAAGAGAGCCTTTCTTAACGGCAAGCTTGATTTGACTCAGGCGGAATCCGTTGCGGATTTGATTTCGGCAGAGGGCGAGGCTGCGGCGCAGGCTTCCTTTAATCTGCTTCAGGGCGCGCTGAGCCGAAAAATCGGCGCCGTGCAGGACAGCCTGATTGACTCCGCTGCGCTTATGGCTGCCTGGGTTGATTATCCGGACGAGGAAATTCCCGAGCTTGAGCAGAGCACGCTTGAGGCAACGCTTAAAAATGCGGAGGCTCAGCTTGAGGAGCTGATTGACAGCTATGACTGCGGGCAGACGATGACGCAAGGCGTGGAAACCGTTATTGCGGGCAAGCCCAACGCGGGCAAATCCACGCTTATGAACCTGCTTGCGGGCAGGGAGAAAAGCATCGTGACCGATATTGCGGGCACCACGCGCGACGTTGTTGAGGAAAGCGTGCGCCTCGGCGGTTTAGTGCTTCACCTGAACGACACCGCGGGAATTCACGCAGGCGGGGACGCGGTTGAAAGCATCGGAATTCAGCGCGCGATGGATAAAATATCCTCCGCCGTGCTCGTGCTTGCCGTGTTTGACAGCAGCACTCCCCTTTCCCCCGAGGACGAAACCGTGATTGAGCAGTGCCGCGGCAAACGCGCGATTGCGGTTATAAACAAAACGGATCTGGAGCAGCGAATTGATTGCTCAAAAATAGAAAACGCATTTGCCGAAACCGTTTATATAAGCGCAAAAAGCGGCGAGGGTGTCGCGGAGCTTGAGGCGGCGGCAAAGCGCCTGCTCGGAGTTGAGCAGTTTGACACCTCTGCCCCGATTTTAGCAAACCAAAGGCAGAAAAACTGCTGCCGAAACGCGCTCGGATATATTAAGGAAGCGCGCGAGGCGCTTGAAAGCGGTATGACCTACGACGCAGTTAACGTTATGATGGACAGCGCAGTGGACGAGCTGCTTGCATTAACAGGCAAAAAAGCAACCATTGAGGTTGTTAATAATATATTCAGTAAATTCTGTGTCGGAAAATAAAGTGGCCAATGGTCAGTGGTGGGTCGCTGCGCTCCGATTGTAGGGGATGCCGACCTCGGCGTCCCGCAAGGATACGAGGAATGTTATGGAGAAGTATAACGCCGGAAAATATGATATTGCCGTAATCGGCGCAGGGCACGCAGGCATTGAGTCTGCGCTTGCTGCCGCGCGTCTTGGCTGCACAACCGCGGTGTTTGCAATTAATCTTGACTCCGTGGGCAATATGCCCTGCAATCCCTCTATCGGCGGCACTTCAAAGGGGCACCTTGTGCGCGAGCTTGACGCACTCGGCGGCGAGATGGGCAAGGCGGCTGATAAATACAGCATCCAGAGCCGTATGCTCAACCTCGGCAAAGGCCCCGCCGTTCATTCCCTGCGCGCGCAGATTGACCGCAGAGACTATTCAAAGGGTATGAAGCACACCTTGGAGCTTCAGGAAAACCTTGATTTAAGGCAAGCGGAGATTACAGCTATTGAAAAGCGCGAGGGCGGCTGGCTGCTGACGACGAGGCTCGGCGCAGAGTACCTTGCAAAGGCGGTTATCCTTGCAACGGGCACCTTTCTCGGCGGCAAAATCTATATCGGCGAGGCAGCTTACGAAAGCGGGCCGGACGGTATGTTCCCCGCAACCGAGCTTGCAGAGAGCCTTAAAGCGCTTGGTCTTCCGCTTCGCCGTTTTAAGACGGGAACACCCAGCCGCGTTAACAGGCGCAGCGTTGATTTTTCCAAAACCGAAATTCAGCTTGGCGATGAACGCACCGTGCCCTTCAGCTTTGAAACCGAAGCGCGCCCCGAAAATAAGGCTGCGTGCTATATCACATATACAAACGAAAAAACGAAAGAGGTTATCCTCAGAAATCTACACCGTTCGCCGATGTACAGCGGTAAAATAGACGGCAAGGGGCCGCGCTATTGCCCGAGCTTTGAGGATAAAATCGTTCGCTTTGCAGATAAGGAAAGGCATCAGCTTTTCATTGAGCCCTGCGGACTTGAAACCGAGGAAATGTACCTTCAGGGGCTTTCCTCCTCCCTGCCCGAGGAAGTGCAGCTTGAATTCCTGCACACGATTCCCGGGCTTGAAAACGCGCAGGTTATGCGCACCGCCTATGCGATTGAATACGATTGCGTTGACCCGACCGCGCTTAAGGCTTCCCTTGAATTCAAGGATTTTGACGGCTTATTCGGCGCAGGGCAGTTTAACGGCAGCAGCGGATACGAGGAGGCTGCGGCGCAGGGGCTCGTTGCGGGCATTAACGCGGCAAGGCTCGTGCAGGGCAAGAGCGCGATTACGCTTGACCGCGGCGGCTCATATATCGGCACGCTGATTGACGACCTCGTTACGAAGGGCTGCTCAGACCCCTACCGAATGATGACGAGCCGCAGCGAATACCGCCTCGTGCTCAGGCAGGATAATGCAGACATCAGGCTGACTCCGCTCGGCTATGAAATCGGCTTAATCAGCGAGGAGCGATATGACCGCTTCCTTGAAAAGCAGGCGCAGATTGCTGCGGAGCGCCAAAGGATTGAGGAAAAATCAATCCCCCTCTCCCCTGCTCTCAACGAAGCCCTTGAGGCGTGCGGCACGGCGCCGCTTGCAAAGGGCTGCAAAATGATTGAGCTGCTGAAAAGACCGCAGGTTACCTATGAAACCCTTGCAGCATTTGATGATGAGCGCCCCGAGCTGCCCTACGAGGTGTTTGAGCAGGTTGAAATTTCCGTGAAATACGAGGGCTACATCACAAGGCAGGAACAGCAGATTAAGGAAATGCGCCGAATTGAGGCAAAGCAAATCCCTGCGGACATTGATTATTCCGCCCTCAAGGGGCTGAGGCTTGAAGCAATTGAAAAGCTTTCAAAAATCAGACCCGAAAATCTTGGGCAGGCAGGCAGAATCAGCGGCGTTAATCCCGCGGACATTGCCGCCCTTAACATAATTTTGGAGTCGATGAACAATGATTGACAGAGAATTATTAAAGCAGAGCGCCGAGGCAGTCGGCGTTTCGCTTGACGATATGGCGCTTGACCGCTTTGAGCTTATGGAGCAGAGGCTGCAGCGCTGGAACGAGCACACGAATTTAACGGCTATAACCGAGCCTGATGAAATCGTTATCAAGCACTTTGCGGATTCGCTGACGGTGCTCGGCGCAGTTGATATCCCGCAGGGCGCTCAAGTTGCGGACGTTGGCTGCGGCGCAGGCTTCCCCGGGCTTCCCCTTTTGTGCGCTCGCCCCGATTTGGAGCTGAGCTTCATTGACAGCGTCGGCAAAAAGCTGAGCTTTATTCGAGAAATGCTTAAGTACGAGGGCTTATTCGGCGAGGTGCTTCACGAGCGTGCCGAGGAGCTTGGGCAAAGCGGCGATTACCGCGAGAGCTATGATATAGTAGTTTCCCGCGCGGTTGCTGCAATGAACGAGCTTTGCGAATATTGCCTGCCCCTCGTTAAGGTCGGCGGCGTGTTTGTTGCAATGAAGGGCGTGCAGGATGAAGCGGAGCTTGGTGCGAACGCAATTGCAACCCTCGGCGGCGAGATTGACAGAATCGTGCCCGTTGAGCTGCCGAACGGCGACAAAAGAAATCTGGTTATCATTAAAAAGATTTCGCAAACGCCGACAAAATATCCCAGAAGAGCCAAGAAAATTACAAGCAAGCCGCTCTAACCCTGTCGATTATTACATATTATTAAGGATTTCTCTCGACGAGAAATCCTTTTTTTCTGTGAAAAAGTGTGATATATTATAGTCAGTGAGGACAAGGGGTCACGCAAGAGGTTTAAAAATGCCCGAGGAAGTTTTAAGAATAGCAACGGAAAAGCTGCTGCCAAACCCCTATCAGCCGAGAAAGCAGTTTAAAAGCGAGGAGCTTTTAAGCCTTTCGGAATCAATAAGGGAGAACGGCGTGCTGCAGCCCCTGCTTGCAAGGCGCATTAATAACAGCGATTATTACGAGCTGATTGCCGGTGAGCGCAGGCTGCGCGCGGCAATACTTGCCAATCAGAGCACGGTTCCCTGCCTTATCGTTGACTGCGATTATGAGGACGGCGCGCTCTATTCCATATTGGAAAACATTCAGCGATCAGATTTGAGCTTTTTTGAGGAAGCAACGGCGATAAGTCAGCTTCAAAACCATTTTGGTTTATCGCAAACGGAGATTGCAAGGAGGCTCGGCAAGAGCCAGAGCGCCCTGTCAAACAAGCTTAGGCTTTTAAAGCTTCCTGCTGACGCGCGATATTTCATAGAAAAAGAGGGGCTGACAGAGCGCCACGCCCGCGCCCTGCTAAAGCTTGAGGATGAAAAGAAGCTTTGGACCGCATTAAAGTCCATTAAGGAGCGCAATCTTAACGTTACGCAGACGGAAGCCCTCGTAAACTCTATGACCCGGAAGAAGCCACGCCCCCATAAGAACGTGGTTAAGATATTCAAGGACGTGCGGATATTCGTCAATACGGTTAATAAGGCAATTAATACAATGCGCGAGGCAGGAATTCCCGCAGAAGCAAACAAAACGGAGACGGACGATTATATAGAATTCCTTGTCAGAATTCCCAAAACCGCGGAGAAGGCTGATAATTCGCCAAAAACCGCGTAAAAAGCATATAATTATAGGAAAAGACCCCCTGATTTACATTAATTTGCTTAAAACGGGCAACCGTTTTAACATATTCTCCTCTTTTCATCACGTGGAATGGCTCACCGTAAGGTGGGCCATTCTGCGTTTTGCCTCCCTTGTGTAAAGAGAGGTGGCTGCCGTAGGCAGGCGGAGGGATTGTTTTCCCCTTGTGTTTCACGTGAAACACAACCACAAGATGTTGGTTTTTATTTAAACATTATTTCAAAGACACTTGTTGATCGTAATCAATGTTTGTTTTGGCGTTGTTTTGTTGAAAACTCTGTTGAAACTGTTCAAGGTTTAGTTTATATGCAGCATATTGCGCATAAATTGTTTAAAACTATGTTGAAATTGTTAAAGCCGTTTGTTCCACGTGAAACATCTATATATTGTGAGAACATTCGTGCACACCACAATTTTTCAAAAAATTTGCAATTGTTTCACGTGAAACTTCCCTTTTAATATTGATTATGAAAAAGTTATGTTGTATAATGGCATTGTGTTATATAATATATAAATTAATACTATTTATATATACCGTTATGAAAGGCGGAATCTGTATGGGAAAAGTTGTCGCAATATTTAATCAGAAAGGCGGAGTCGGCAAAACAACCACCTGCGTTAGCTTAGCAGCCGCGCTCGGCGCTAAAGGAAAGAAAACGCTTTTGGTTGACGTTGACCCTCAGGGCAATTCAACAAGCGGAGTTGGCGTTGATAAAGCCGAAATTGAATATTCAACTTATGATATTCTGATTAATAAGGTGCCGGCAAGGGGAATATTGATTGAAACAGAGTTTAAGAACTTATCTCTGCTTCCGGCAAATATGAATCTGGCTGGGGCTGAGCTTGAGCTTGCAGAGCAGGAAGAGCGCTTCTTTTCGCTGAAAAAAGCGCTTGCGCCCCTCGTTGTTGATTTTGATTATGTCATTATCGATTGCCCGCCGAGCTTAGGGCTTCTCAGTCTTAACGCGCTCACCGCCGCGGATACGCTGATCGTTCCGCTGCAATGCGAGTACTATGCGCTTGAGGGCTTAAGCCAGCTTGTGGCAACGGTTCGCACGGTTAAGCAGCATTATAACGAGCACCTTGAACTGGAGGGCGTCATTTTCACGATGTTCGACAGCCGCCTGAAATTAAACCAGCAGGTAATGGATGAGGTTAATCAGTATTTCCCGAATAAGGCTTATAAAACGATGATTCCGCGCAGCGTTAAATTGGCGGAGGCGCCGAGCTTCGGACAGCCGATAATATATTATGAAAAATACTCAAAGCCTTCATTTGCCTATAAAAAGCTTGCCGACGAGTTCTTAAAAAGGCAGTAATGTTTGTGTGAAATAGTGACCGGTGGCCAGTTCTCAGTGGTCAGTTGTCGGTTTGACGAGCTGCGCTCGTCTGAATTGAAAGTGAAGCATTGCAAGATGTGATGCTATAAAAGGAGAATGTATATGGCAAAGAAACAATCAGGTCTGGGCAAGGGGCTTGGCGCGTTAATGCTTGAGAACGCAACCGAGGATATGGTTGCAACCAACACGCTCTCAATCAATGAAATCGTGCCGAACAAGGACCAGCCCCGCAAAACCTTTGACGAGGGTACGCTGATGGAGCTTGCGGACAGCATTCGCCAGCACGGCGTTTTGCAGCCGCTGCTCGTTCGTCCGCTTCCGAGCGGAGGATATCAGCTTGTTGCCGGAGAGCGCCGCTGGAGAGCCTGCCGAATGGTTGGGCTTAAAGAGGTGCCCGTAGTCGTTAAGGAGCTTTCGGACACCGAAACGATGGAAATCGCAATCATCGAAAATCTTCAGCGCGAGGATTTAAACCCGATTGAAGAGGCTGAGGGCCTGCAGGCGCTTATTGATAAATGCGGCTTCACGCAGGAGGAAATCGCAACCTCCGTCGGCAAGAGCCGTCCCGCGATTGCCAACAGCCTGCGACTTTTAAGGCTTCCGCCCGAGGTTCTGGAAATGACGAAGAACGGCGACATCTCGGCAGGCCACGCACGCGCGCTGCTTGCGCTTGAAAACGACGCGCTGATTTATGAGGCGGCGCAGAACATTATTAATAACAAGCTCACCGTGCGCGATGTTGAGCGCCTTGCAAAAATCAAGGATACGAGCGGCACGGTTCCGCAGAAGCGCTCCCGCCGCAGGGATAGCTTTTATGACGAGGTTGAGCTTTCGCTCACCGAGGCGCTCGGCAGGCGCGTTAAGGTTTACACCGGCAGGGGAAAGGGCACCCTTGAAATTGAGTTCTATAATATGGAAGAGCTCAAGGACCTTGCAAATAAATTAGGTGAGTAATTGCAGGCGGGGCGCCGAGTCGACGCCCCCTACATTCTCACAACAGCGTTACAGGAAAAATGTAGGGTACGCCGACCTCGGCGTACCGCAAAGGAGAAATAATATGTTAGATATCAGATTTGTTAGGGAAAATCCCGAAATTGTTAAGGAAAACATCAAAAAGAAGTTTCAGGATGAGAAGCTTCCGCTCGTTGACAGAGTAATTGCGCTTGACGAGGAAAAGCGCGAAACACAGAAAAGGGCAGACGAGCTGCGCGCAAACCGCAACAAGCTTTCAAAGGAAATCGGAAACCTTATGGCTCAGGGCAAGAAGGAAGAGGGAATGGCGCTGCGCGAAAAGGTTAAGGCGCAGGCGGACGAGCTTGAGGAGCTTTCCAAAAAGGAAACCGAGCTCACCGCTGAGGTTACAAAGATTATGATGACCATTCCGAATATTATTGACGATTCCGTGCCTATCGGTAAGGATGACAGTGAAAACGTTGAGGTTCAGCGCTACGGCGAGCCCGTCGTTCCGGATTACGAAATTCCTTATCACACCGATATTATGGAAACCTTTGACGGCATTGATTTGGATGCCGCAGGCAGAGTTGCGGGTAACGGCTTCTATTATCTTATGGGCGATATCGCACGCCTGCATTCCGCAGTGCTGGCTTATGCGCGCGATTTTATGATTAACCGCGGCTTCACCTATTGCGTGCCTCCGTTTATGATTCGCTCCGCCGTTGTTGACGGCGTTATGAGTTTTGCCGAAATGGATGCAATGATGTATAAAATCGAGGGCGAGGATTTATATCTTATCGGCACCTCCGAGCATTCAATGATCGGTAAGTTTATTGACACGATTACACCCGAGGAAAAGCTGCCGATGACCTTAACCTCTTATTCACCCTGCTTCCGCAAGGAGAAGGGCGCTCACGGCATTGAGGAGAGGGGCGTTTACAGAATTCATCAGTTTGAAAAGCAGGAAATGATTGTTGTCTGCAAGCCTGAGGATTCCCCGATTTGGTTTGATAAGCTCTGGCAGAACACCGTTGATTTGTTCCGCACGCTTGATATTCCGGTTCGCACGCTTGAATGCTGCTCGGGCGACCTTGCAGACCTTAAGGTTAAATCCGTTGACGTTGAGGCTTGGTCACCGAGACAGCAGAAATATTTTGAGGTTGGCTCCTGCTCAAATCTTTCGGACGCACAGGCACGCCGCCTTCGCATCAGAATTAAGGGCGAGGAGGGCAATTATCTTGCCCACACGCTTAACAACACCGTCGTTGCACCGCCGAGAATGCTTATCGCTTTCTTAGAGAATAACCTGCAGGCGGACGGCACCGTTATTATTCCCGAGGCGCTCAGACCTTATATGGGCGGCACCGAAAAATTAATCCCGAAAAAATAACGAAAGCAAGAGGTTTTTGCCGTGAAAACTAATGCAACTTATTTTGTGAATGATGAAAAAGCGCCGCTTCGCTACGGCGAAATCAATCTTATCAATCCGCCCAGGCAGAGGCTCAGGGGCGAGCCTGCGCTTGAGGGCGTTGAGGCAATTCCTGTTTTCTGCGGCTTTTGCGGAACGGATTTTGAGCTTATGAAAATGGGCAAAAGGGGAGAGCTTAACCCCAAATTCCCCGCCGGCGAAAAGCGCCTGATTAACGGGCACGAGGGTGTCGTGTGGGTTCCGTCGGAAAACCGTTTTGCAATCGTTCTCATCCGCGGGGGCGACAGCTATGACCCCACCCGATATACAGAGGACGAAACCTATTTTGAATACGGCTGCGACGGGGCAGACGGGCTTTTTGCCGATAAAAACTATTTTAATCCGGATATGCTTTTGCATCTGCCCGCAGAATACGAGCGCGCAGAGAAGCTGCCGCTTTCCGTTGCAAAGCGCCTTGTTTTCAGCGACCCTTATGCCTGCGCGATTTTCCAGCACGAGCGTATGAGCGATATTGGCGAGGCGCAGAGCTTCCGCGTCGTTATGGCGCGTGAAAAATGCACCGAGCAGCAGGCGCGCGAAATGGCAAAGAATGAAACCTTCTTTAACACCGTTATTTACGGACTGGGAACGACGGGTCTTTTCATCGGCGACCAGATTCGCAGAAATCACCCGGACGCTAAAATCCTCTTCGTTGCAAGAAGCGGGGAGGACAGCGAAAAGGTGCGCTTCGTTAAGAAAAATCTTAATGCCGATTATCTTTGCGCCTTCGGGCTTTCCGAGGCAGAGGTTGCCGAAAAAATCAAGGCTTATTTCGGCGGCACGGCTTCCTGCTTCGTAGGCACCAGCGGCAACGAGGTTGAGCACAGAATAGCGTTTGAGCAGGGTGTGCTCGGCTGCAACGGTATTTATGACAGCTTTTCGCTCGGCCCGCACGTAACCTTTGACACGATGCCTTTCGGATTTAAAAACCACGTGATTTTATCCTCAATCAATTTCACGCAAAAGCATATGGAGGAGGCAATCCGCATCCTCTGCACAAGCTGCTTTGATGAGCTTGTTGAGCTGATTGACAGGGCGGAATTCACTGCAGACCCGATGGATGCTTATATAAATAAAATCTACAGTAAGGGCGCTCCGCTCAAAACCGCTGTTATATGGAACAAGGATTATATTGAGGAGGCTGAATAATGAAGGCTATAGAAATAACACAACCGTTTGAAATCAAGGTTATAGAAAAAGAGCGCCCCGTTGCCAAAGAGGGCGAGGCGCTTTTAAAGGTGCTTTATTGCGGAATCTGCGGCGCAGACGTTGCTTCCTTTACGGGCAATCAGCCGTTCACGACCTATCCGCGAATTCCGGGGCACGAATTTTCCGCACAAATCGTTGAAATTCCCGCAAACGATAAGGGGCTTAAGGCGGGGGATGTTATCACCTGCAATCCTTATTTTAACTGCGGCGAATGCTATGCCTGCAAGCGCGGCATAGTTAACGCCTGTCATGATAATCAGACTATGGGCGTTCAGCGCGACGGCAGCTTTCAGGAATATATCACGATGCCGGTTGAGCGCATTATTGACGGCAAGGGCTTAACCGCGCCCGAGCTTGCGCTTATTGAGCCGTTTTCAATCAGCGCCCACGCGCTCTCCCGCGCAACCGTTAATGCGGGCGATAATCTTCTGATTATGGGCGCAGGCCCGATTGGGCTTTTTGCCCTTATCAAGGCAAAGGCAATGGGTGCAAGAGTTGCAATTGCGGATTTGCTTGAAAGCCGCCTTAATCTTGCAAGGGAATACGGCGCGGATTTGATTATCAATAATAAAACCGATGATTTTGCAGCGCTCTGCAGGGAGTTTACAAACGGAGGCGGCTTTGACGTTTGCGTTGAGGCTTGCGGCGCGCCCGTAACCTTCCTTTCCTGCATTGAGCAGGCGGCGCACGGCGCAAATATTATTCTCATCGGCAACGGCAAGAGGGAAACCACCTTCGTTCATTCCGTTCTTCTGAAGAAGGAGCTTAACGTTTTCGGCTCCCGCAACTCCTTTACCAAGGATTTTGAGGAGCTTATTGACCTCGTTTCCTCAGGCAAGGTGGACGTTAAAAAGATGGTCAGCGGCGTTTATGACGTTGATAACGCGGCGGACGCGTTCAACGCGCTTGCAAATAACGACGGCTCCCTTGCAAAGCTTCTAATCAAATTTAGCGACGCACAGTAAGGTGAACGGTATGATAATAGACGCACACGCGCATCTCTGGAAAGCACAGACGGGCAGGCGGGATAATGCTCCCGTGCGCTCACTGCAAAACGGAGTAAGCGATTTCGGCGGCGAGCTTCGGCAGATGATGCCGCCCTATATGCTGAGCGGCGAGAATTCGCCCGAAATGCTGATTTCAAATATGGATTATGCGGGGGTAAACGGCGCCGTAATCGTAAGCGAGGTTATGGATGGCAATCAGAACGATTATTTCCTGCAGGCAAAGGCTAAGTTTCCGGACAGATTAAAGGTTTGCGCCTTTTTTGACGAGGGCGAGCCGTACACGCTCGAAGGGCTTGACGGCGTTAAGATATGCGCCTGCAAGCTGAAAACTCCCGGGCTTCAGAAGCATTTTGACGTTTTTGAAAATGCATATAAGCAGGGCAAATTCGTATGCATAGAGCTTGAGGACGGTGACGCGCAAACGGGCGAGCTGCGCGAGATTATTGAGCAGCTTCCGGATTTGAAGATTGCAATCGGACATTTCGGAATGGTAACCCGCGATAATTGGCAGGAGCAGATTAAGCTTGCCCGCTATAAAAACGTTTTCGTTGAAAGCGGCGGTATAACCTGGCTTTTCAATTATGAATTTTATCCCTATCCCTCCGCAATCGCGGCAATAAAGGAAGCTGCTGAAATCTGCGGCTTTGATAAGCTGATGTGGGGCAGCGATTATCCGCGCACGATGGTGGAAATCACTTATAAAATGAGCTATGATTTCATAACGAAATCAAACGAAATCAGCCCTGCGGATAAGGAAAAACTCCTGTTTTCAAATGCAAAGGCGTTTTACGGCTTTGATAATCTGCCTCAGGTTAACCCGCTGCCGAATATGCTTTAAATAATTGTGAATGCGGAATTCGAAAGGCGCAATTAGATGTAACTCGCTTCGCTCAGACAATATAATAGGAGTGAACGAGGTTCATCCGATAAAAAAAGCTGTATCACGTTTTTGTGATACAGCTTTTTTGTTGCGTCTTTTTTATAAATCTATCGGCTTGCCGTCGTCTGAAAGGGGCTTAGGCTCCTCGCCGGAAGCGGCAAACGGGTCAATGCCCGCTGTCGGCTCAGTCGGTTCAACGAAGCTCTCCTCGGGCACGATAACCTCTGCATAGCTCGGCTCCTGCGGAGCCACGGGCTCGCTCACCGTAAAGCTCGGCGGCGTATACGGCTGCTGAACGGGCGGCACGGGCGCAACATACGGCGGCTGTGCGGGTTGAGCAGGCGAACAGGGCTGCTGCTGAACGGGCGGCTGATAATAGCCTGCGGGTGGCGGAGCAGTCGGCGGCATATACTGCGGCTGAATAGGCGGCTGATAATAACCGCTCTGCGGCGGAGCAGTCGGCGGCTGAACGGGCGGGGTGTAAATCTGCTGAGTCTGCGCATAAGCGCCGCTCTGCGCAGGGATGAACTGCGGCGGCTGATTATAGCTGCCTGCGTTCGGAGTCTGAACTCCGAAGGGATTAGCGTTGATTCCCGCGCCGCTTGCGTATTTTGCATATTTCTGCTGCTCGGAAAGGAAATCATCCTCTGAAAGCTCGCCCGTCTGCAGCGCACGCAGGCGGAAGTTTTCATAGAAAAGCGCCTTCGTCGTTCTCGTGTAGGGCGCCACATAGATGGTCGGCAGAAGGAAAATGCAAAGTATGTACCAGCCAATGAAGCTTACGTCAAGCGCAAAAAGCTCGCCCCTGTGCCCCTGAATCATTTTCTTGCTAAGCTTGATTGCCTCCCAGCTGCTGAGCTCGGGATAATCGCACATCAGCTCAAACGCAAAGTAAGAGCTGTAATGGAAAATAATTCCCGGAATGACAAAGAGCAGCGAAAGTCCGCAGGAAATAATTCCCCTGAGAAATGCAACGAGCAGCTTTTTGCCGTAGGTTTTATTAAAGGTTTCCTTGAAAACTATCTCAACGCCCTTGCCCGCGTCGTATTCCGTGCCTCGTATAAACCAGACGAAGAAAACGCATAGCGTTACGTTAAGCGGTGTAAGCAAAAAGGAGGCGACTGAGGCAACCATTCCGAGCATTGACGAAATTATCGCCAAGCCGGCGCCCGCACGCACGGGCAGAGCGGGAAGCTGACCGTTAAAATTGAAAAAGTCAGAGCCGTTGCCGTAGCTGTCGCCGAAATCGTAATTGCCGAAATCGCTGTACGAATTATCGTTAAGCCCTGCAAAGCCGCCCGAAAAGGTGTTTGAAACGGTTGAAACAGCGCTGAAGCAGATTGAAACGATAAACACGGCAAGGAAAAGCTTGCCGATTTTACCTTTGATTAATTGCTTTGCCTGCATTTTAATCAGGCCTCTGTTAAGAGTCATAATATAATCTCCATTTATTAGTGGTCAGTGGTGGGTCGCTACGCTCCGATTTCAGAATTCCGTTTTCTCTGCAAGGAAGCTTTCAAGCTCTGCAATCGGAATGCGAACCTGCTCCATAGTATCGCGGTCGCGAACGGTTACGCAATTATCCTCTGCGGATTCAAAATCGTAGGTGATGCAGAACGGAGTTCCGATTTCATCCTGCCTGCGGTAACGCTTGCCGATTGAGCCTGCGTCGTCATAATCAACGCTGAATTTCTTTGCAAGCTTATCAAATATTTCGCCCGCCTGCTCGTTGAGCTTCTTTGAAAGCGGAAGCACTGCAGCCTTGAAAGGCGCAATTGCGGGGTGGAAATGCATAACGATACGGGTGTCGTTCTTCTCCGCGTCGATAACCTCCTCGTCATAAGCCTCTGTGAGCAGGGCAAGGAATAATCTTTCAACGCCGAGCGACGGCTCAATAACGTAAGGAATATATTTTTCGTTTGCTTCCTGGTCAAAGTATTCCAGGTTTTTGCCGCTCGTGTTGATATGCTGAGTAAGGTCGTAATCAGTGCGGTCCGCAATGCCCCAAAGCTCGCCCCAGCCGAACGGGAACATATATTCAAAGTCGGTCGTAGCCTTGGAATAGAAGGAAAGCTCCTCGGGGTCGTGGTCGCGCAGTCTGAGATTTTCCGGGTTAATGTTAAGAGAGTACAGCCAGTCGCGGCAGAAGGCTCTCCAATACTCAAACCACTCCAAATCCGTGCCGGGCTTGCAGAAGAATTCAAGCTCCATCTGCTCAAACTCGCGCACGCGGAAGATGAATTTACCGGGGGTGATTTCGTTTCTGAAGGATTTGCCCACCTGAGCAACGCCGAAGGGAACCTTTTTCCTCGTCGTTCTCTGAATATTTGCAAAGTTAACGAAAATGCCCTGCGCGGTTTCGGGGCGAAGATAAATTTCGTCCTTGGTATCCTCGGTAACGCCCTGGAAGGTTTTAAACATCAGGTTAAACTGGCGAATGTCGGTAAAATTATTAGCGCCGCAGTTGGGGCAGGGGATGTTGTGCTCTTTGATATAATCGCTCATCTCCTCGTTGCTCCAGCCTGCAACGGAGGTGCCGTCAAAGGCTTCAATCAAATCGTCAGCCCTGTGGCGGGTTTTACATTCGCAGCAGTCCATAAGCGGGTCCGAAAAGCCGCCGAGATGACCCGAAGCAATCCAGGTCTGCGGATTCATCAGGATTGCGGAATCAAGCCCGACGTTGAGCTTGTTCTCCTGAATGAATTTTTTGCGCCAGGCGCTTTTGATGTTGTTTTTCAGCTCAACGCCGAGAGGACCGTAATCCCAGGTGTTTGCAAGGCCGCCGTAAATTTCGGAGCCGGGATAAACGAAGCCTCTGCCCTTGCAGAGCGCAACAAGCGCGTCTAAAGATTTTTCAGTGTTTTTCATATGTGTTTACCTCAAAATAAAAGATTTACCAAAATTATATTTGCGCCCTGCGCAAATATTTCATAGCGAAGCTATTTCATAACGAAGTTATTTCATAAATCCGCAAGGATTTATTTCATTAATGAAATATTGCTTTCGCAATATGAAATATCCTCGTAAAACTCGGATATGAAATAAGAACCTGCCTGTGGCAGAACCTTGTGAAATATTTGAGCGTTGCTCAAATGTTAAACTTCCGCAATAGCGCAAGTTTATAATTCTATTTTCATTATCGTTTTTCCGAAAGCCTTGCGCGCGTCCTTTTCAAACGCAGCCTTAACGTCTGCGGCGGAGCGCACCGTGTTAACGGAATTGATGATGTTGCCGAGATAATTTATAATCTCGGGGTTTTCCTCATAAAGCGCAACGGTGCTTCTGAAATCAGCCGCGCCGCTTCTTGATGAGCCGAACATCCGCAGCCCCTTTTCAAGAATCATTCGCGTGTTAATCTGCACGGGGTATTCGGAAACGCCTAAAATTGAAATCGTGCCCTCGGGCTTGATAACGTCAATAATCTGCTCAATCGCAACGGGGCTGCCGTTGCCGCCCACGCATTCAAAGGCGTGGTCAACCCAAACGCCCTCGGGGATGCTGCTGACCAGATACGTTTCGTCGGCAAAGGTGAAGTTTGCCAGCTTTTCATAAGTGGTGCCGAAAACGATTATTTTTGAATTTTTAAATTTCTTTTTTGCAAGCAGGGCGGTAATATAGCCCAGATTGCCGTCGCCCCAAATGCCGATACGCTCCCTGCGGGCGTGCGCGATTTTGTCAAACCTCGTCAGCGCGTGCATTGAAACGGAAACGATTTCCGTAAACGCCGCAACGTTCATATTAATTCCTTCGGGAAGGCGCACGAGGCGGGCAGGCTCAAGCTCAACGTATTCCTGCAGAAAGCCGTCCATACTGCTGCCGCAGAATTTGCTTGAGCGCAGATAGTTTTCCGCAATGAATTCATCCTGCTCCACGGGCTTATTGGGCACCATAACGACCCTTTCGCCCGGCTTAAAATTGCCGCTGTCGTCGAAAACAACCTCGCCCGCGCCCTCGTGAATCAGCGCAAGGGGCAACTTTTCGGCAAGCACCTTTGCATCCCTCGTGCCGAGGTAATAGCGCATATCCGCGTTGCAGATTGAAAGGTGCGTCGGACGCACGATAACGTTGCCGGCGAAGAGGTCAATATCCTCAAACGCAATCTCAAACCGCCTGGGGCTTGCAAGCCGATAAACGGTGTTTATCATTCCTCTTCATCCTCCAAAAGCGATTTTGCAATTCTTAAGTCGTACGGATAAGTGATTTTGATGTTAAAGGTTTCGCCGTCAACCAGTGCAACCTCCTCGCCCTTAAGCACGAAAATCTTGCAGGCGTCGGTTAATATATCCTTTTCCTCGTCCGTCAGTGCTTCGTAAAGCGCCTTGAGCTTCGTTGCCTTGAAGCTCTGCGGGGTCTGCCCCTGATACATTCTGCTGCGATCGGGAATATTGCTGATGGTTGCGCCGTTCAGCGCCTCAACGATTGTGTCCGTTGCGGGAATAACGGTGTCGCACGCGTCAAAATGCTCGCACACCTTAATGTTTTCCTCAATAATCCTGTGGGTAACGAACGGGCGCACGGAGTCGTGGGTAACGATAACGGTGCTGTCGTCCAGCTTGCCCTCAGCCTCAATAAACGCAATGGCGTTCATAATGGTTTCGTTTCTGGTGCTGCCGCCCTCAATAACGGCAATTTTATCTCCCGCGGGGGCAAGGTGCTTTGCAATCAGGTTGCGCGTGTGCTCAACCCACTGTGCGGGGCAGAGAACGATAACCTTTTCAAACTGCGGGCAGGTAAAGAATTTTTCAATTGTGTAAACGATAATGGGCTTGCCCTTTAAATCAAGATACTGCTTGGGCTTTTCGCCGCCCATTCTTGAGCCGACTCCGCCGGCAAGGATAACACCGTAAACCATAGGGACTCCTTTTTAATGAAACTTTGTTTATTCAGCGTTGCCTAAAACAGAAAGACGGTACGCCGAGGTCGGCGTACCCTACATTCACGCCGAAAGGTTTTTGTGTAGGGAAGGCCGACCTCGGCCTCCCGCTATATTTACATATATATTAATATAAATTTTTATACATTTCAAGGATATTTTCTTTATTAAGCGGGATGGGGTTCCTTTCCATAAGCATACTCATGCTTTTTTCGGTCAGCTCGGCGATTTGTTCGTCGCTTGTGCAGCCGATTTCGGAAAGCCTCGTTCGCATTTTCAGCCGCTTTTTCAGCGCGGCGATTTCATCCGCCATTGCCTCGGCGCTCTCAAAGCCGCAATCCCTTGCAAACTGTGCCAGCCTGCCGCTTTCATCGGCATTCTTCGCGTTGAATTTAATGAAATAATCAAGCGTAAAGGCGCACGCCTCGCCGTGGGGCACGCCGTAAATATTCGTCAGCGGGAAGGAGCAGGCGTGGCTGCCCGTGGTGCGCGGGTGGGAAAAGGCAACGCCCGCAACGATGCTTGCCTCCGCCATTTTTTCGCGCGCCTCAAGGTCCGCGCCGTCGTTATATGCGCGCTCAAGATATTCGAAAACAAGCCTTGCCGCGTGAAGCGAGCAGGCGGAGCAAATCGGCTGATTTAGCGTGCTCCAGAAGCTTTCAACCGCGTGGCTCAGCACGTCAAGCCCCGTTGAAGCCGTAACGGCAGGGGGCACGCTGAGCGTGAGCTCGGGGTCAACGATTGCGATTTTCGGGAACATTGCCGCGTCGTTCATCGGCTGCTTAAGATTTTGCTTTAAATCCGTCAGCACGGAGATGTTCGTAACCTCGCTTGCCGTGCCGCTCGTGGTCGGCAGCGCCAGCATCGGGATTGCCTCGTCCGCCGAAATCGGCTTGCCGCCCGTGTGATAGCTTTCAATTACGTCGTTGCCCCTTGCAATCGCCGCCGCAGCCTTGCAGCAGTCCATCGGGCTGCCGCCGCCGAGCGCAACTGCAAAATCCGCGCCGCACTCGCGAATTAACGCGGCGCAGGCGTTGACGTTATCGGTGGTGGGGTTCGGGCGAATATCGCTGAAAACCGCGGCAATACTGCCGTTTGCGGCGTCAACCAGCTCCTGAGCGGTGCCGTTTTTCTCAAGCGTTTTGCTGCAAACCAAAACGCCCCTCGTGCCGCCGATTTCCTCTATATATTTTTTGATATCCCGCCTTTTTCCGTTTCCGAAAACGATTTTAACGGGCAAGTTAAAGCTCCAGTTCATAATGCACTTCGCTCCTTATGAAATGATATCGTGCCGTGCACGATGAAATCACTTCGTGATGAAATCCGCAGGCGGATGAAATATGCCTGCGGCATATTAAGGGTGGGCAAGCCCACACCCGATTTTATTATTCTATCACTATTATAATAAACATTCAACCCAAACGGGAAAGTTGCACTAAAAATCTGCCGCGCATTTGTGCAATATAGCCGATTTATGAACGGCGCCCCTTATTTTAGTTGATTAATTATTGAATTTTTGATATATTAAAAATGTCTTATTGCCGCTTGCGGCAGCTAACTCTAATTGGAAAGTGGTGATTTGCTTGGCAGAAAACGAAAATATCCTTTCCGCTGAGGAAGAGCTGGATAAGCTTGCTTATACGAAAAAGAGATATTTAACACCAAAGGAAATCGCTGCCTATGTTCTTGTTAACTTCGGGCAGAAAAACTTAGGTCAGTTCACCTCTGCATTTAAGGAATTCTTTATGATTCAGTTCCTTAAGCTGAACACGACCGCTTATGCAAACATCAATCTGTTTGCCTCAATTTATGACGCTGTTGATGATACGATTTCGGGTCTTATCATTGACCGTACCCGCACAAGATGGGGGCGTGTAAGGCCGTTCTTCATCATTCCGCTGCCGCTCTGGCTTATCGGCGGATATATGATGTTCACCGTTCCGGGCGGGCACTTAAGCTCCGGCTTCAAGGTTTTCTGGGCAACAACGGCTATCATTATTTACGGCCTCGGTATGAGCTATTTCGGCGCTTGGGGACTTATGATTTATAACATAACCCCAAACACTAACGAGCGAAACGACCTTATTACGATAACAAAGTTTTTTGAGCTTTTCGGCACTTGGCTTCCGTCGCTCGTACCCGTGCTTGTAACCGTGCTGCCAAAGCTTAATTCCAAATTCACAATGATTGGAATTTACAGCGGCTTTGCTTACTTTATGCTTATTCTTGCGGCGGTGTTCGCTGTTTTCGGCTTCTTCAATATGCGTGAGCGCGTTCCGCTTATGAGCCGTGAAGAGATGAATGAAACCTCCGTGCTGGAATCTATTAAAAATATCTTCTCAAACAGACCGCTGCTTGTAACAATCCTTGCGGAATTCTTCAATAACTTCAAGGCAGTCGGCGGTTCTTCGGAGCAGTATTTTTGGCTCAATAACACGGGCTCGCTTATGAATCAGACCATCTGCGGTCTGTTCACGGGTATTCCTAACTACGTTATGGTTCCCCTCGCCGCAAAGATGGTTAAAAAGCTCGGCGCAAGGCTCACCGCCGTTATCGCAGGTCTGTTCGGCTTCGTGGCATATATGGGGCTTTACATCGTCGGCTATCATCCGTTCGGCCAGAATTTTGAGCAGCATAAGCTTGCAAACCTTGCCTTCGTTATCGTCGGCCTCACAATCTGCGGACTTCCTAACAAAATCATTCAGGTTGCAAACCCGATTCTTACGGCAGAGGCGCTTGACTGGATGGAATGGAAGCACGGCATGAGAAACGAAGCGCTTGTTACCACCGTTCAGGGCTATTTCATTAAGCTTGCAACCTCAGTAACGGGCTGGCTTTCCGGTATGGTGCTCACATGGATTAACTATATCCCGCTCACGGACTCCCTTGGCAACGCAATTCCGCAGACAGATCCGAAAATGCTTAACGGCATCTGGGCAGTATTCTGCATTCTTCCCGCGCTTGCAAGAGGTCTTTACGGCGCCTCCTTCATTCTTTATCCGATTCACGGTAAGCTTCAGCAGCAGATGATTGTTGAGCTTGCGGAAATCCGCGCAAACCGTCTTGAGGAGCAGAACGGAAATAGCAGCACCGAAACAGCTGAATAATACATAGAAAAAAGGAACTGCGGTTGCAGTTCCTTTTTTAGTGACCGGTGATCAGTGGTCAGTGGTCAGTTATATCTCAATTCCTAATTCGTCGATTTTTTCGCGCAGGGCAAGCCAGTCCTGAAATGCAAGCTCTTTATTATTAGGATTACGCAGAATTGCGGCAGGGTGGTAAGTGCCCATCATCAGCACGCCGTTCTTATCAACAAATGTGCCGTGCTCCTTGGTTACCCTGAAATCGGGGCTGATAAGCCTCTGCGCTGAAATTCTGCCCACGCAAACGATAATTTTCGGGCGGATGATTTTAAACTGCTTTCTAAGCCATTCAATGCAGATATCCTGCTCCTCGGGCTTCGGGTCGCGATTATGGGGAGGGCGGCATTTAACCATATTTGCAATATAAACGTTTTTATCCCTTGAAAGGTCAACGCTTGCAAGGAATTTATCCAGCAGCTGCCCGCTTCTGCCAACGAAGGGCTGCCCCTGTAAATCCTCGTTTTCGCCGGGTCCCTCGCCGATAAGCATAATATCCGCGTCCTTCTTTCCCGTGCCGAAAACAAGGTTTGTTCTGCCCTCGCAAAGGGCGCATTTTCTGCAATTTTTGCATTCGAGTTCAAGCTCGTCCAAAGTCATTTTTCATCACCGTTGATATTATAACAAATTTACTATTGAAAAACAATCAAATTAGGTATAAAATAAACTCAACAAATTTAATTAGGAGAAAATGTTATGGAAAATAATGAAGTTTTAGTAGAGATTTCCGCACGTCACGCGCATTTGTGCAGAGAGCATCTTGATGTGCTTTTCGGCGAGGGTTATGAGCTTACGGTTAAGAAGGAGCTTTCACAGCCGGGTCAGTATGCCTGCAATGAAAGAATCCGCGTAATCGGCGAAAAGGGCGAATTCCCCGCAGTTTCAATTCTCGGTCCGCTCAGAAATGCAACTCAGATTGAGATTTCTCTCACAGACGCACGCTCAATCGGCGTTAAGGCGCCGGTAAGAGAAAGCGGCGATGTTGCAGGCTCAGGCGCCTGCAAGCTTGTCGGTCCCGCAGGCGAGCTTGAAATCAGCGAGGGCGTTATTGCCGCAAAGCGTCATATCCACGCAACCACGGCAGATGCTGAAAGAATGGGCCTTGAAAACGGCGAAATCGTTCAGGTTGAAATTCCGACCTCGAACGACAGAAGCCTGATTCTCGGCGACGTTGTCGTTCGCGTTTCAGACAGCTATGCGCTTGCAATGCATATTGACACCGATGAGGCAAATGCAGCAGGCATGGCTCCGAATTCAATCGGCAAAATTATTAAATAAAAGTGGTCAGTGGCCAGCGGTCAGCGAACAGTCAAGGGACGGATTTCCGCCCCTTGTTTTTTTACTTAAACAAAAAAGAGATAGCCGAAGCTATCTCTTTTTTATTGGAGCGGATTTCGTCAAAGGCAATTCCGAGTTCAAAACAAAAAGCGTTGCTTTTTGAAAAAGAACTCTCCGTTGCCTTCTCCTCTCAAAAACAAATCTTGCGATTTGTTTTTGTAAAGCACTCATAATATTAAAATACTTAAAATAAAACAGGACTGCAAAAGCAGTCCTGTTTTATTTGGAGCGGATTACGAGACTCGCCCATGTCGAGATAAATCTCTCCACGGCACGCACGCGGGCACCGCAACAGTTCACCGAACTGTTGCTATTCCTGCGGAATTGCCCTGTTCGAGTCTCTCAAAACCCAAAACAAAAAAGGAAGGTGAGAACACCTTCCTTTTTTATTGGAGCGGATTACGAGACTCGAACTCGCCACCTCCACCTTGGCAAGGTGGCGCTCTACCGGATGAGCTAAATCCGCAAGTTGTATATGAATTATAACCAATGATAACGGATTTGTCAACCCTATATTTTCAAAAAATCAAATTTAACCACAGCCCATAAAAAGGGGCTGAGAAAAAAATATATTTACAAAAGCGTGCTTTTTTGCTAATATTAATATGTATTACTATATATAATCAGTAAATATAGGTAGATTTTTGTTATGAATTATCAGATTGTGCCGATTGGCGGGGTCTGGCAGGGCGGAATGTTTTCCGTGCCGCAGGCGATTGCCGATAAGTATTTGAAGCTTTCAAGTGAATATCAGATTAAGGCACTGCTGATTGTTCTCGGCAGCGGCGGCGTTGCATCCTCGGCGGATATTGCAAAGCGCCTCGGCATCACGGAGGCGGACGCGCAGGGAATTATGGAGTTCTGGCTTGCGGAGGGCGTGCTTTCTGCGGACGGAGCTTCCGCTTCGGCATATGCAAATCAGCC